>JAUHYJ010000107.1 GCA_030425785.1 Acidimicrobiia bacterium
CCGCCGCAGGTGGCGTGCTCGCGCTCCGATCACACCTGCTCGAAGAGCCGGTCGTGCTCACGGTCGACGCCGCCACCGACCCTGATCCGCCTGCGCCGATCACCGACTCGTCGTCGGTCGACCGCGTCGCCCCGCTCAGCATCCGCTTCGACGACGTCGGGATCGACGACCCGATCATCTCGGTCGGGCTCACCGACGACGGCGAACTCGAGGTGCCCGACGAGACCGAGGTCGGCTGGTGGGAGGACGGCTCGGCCCCGGGGCTCCCCGGAGCCACCGTGCTCGCCGCCCACGTCTCGTGGAACCGCACGGCCGGGCCGTTCAACCGGCTCGCCCACGCCGAGCTCGGCGCCACGTTCGAGGTCGAGACCGGTGATGGCTTCGTCCGCACGTACCAGGTCGTCGAACGGGCCCTGTACGGCAAGGACGAGCTGCCCGCCGATCGCATCTGGCGCACGACCGGACCGGAGGCGATCGTCCTGATCACGTGCGGCGGCGACTACAACCCCCAGATCCGCCGCTATCGCGAGAACATCGTCGTCTACGCCGTCCCGATCGCCCAACGCCCGGTGGACGGCATCCCCGGACAGGTCGGCGACGGTGATGACGAGGACCCGAGTGACGCGCCCGAGCAGGTCGAGCGGGCCGCCGGCGTGTCGACGAGTTCGGCGTCCGCGACCGGCTGACGGCAGACCGGACCACCCGGGCTCAGTCGTCGACCGGCTGACGGCAGACCGGACCAACCGGGCTCAGTCGTCGACCGGCTCGCCCAGGTACTCGTCGCGCAGGACGTCGAACGCCTTGCGCAGCAACCGCGACACGTGCATCTGCGACACCCCGACGCGATCGGCGATGTCCGACTGGGACAACTCCTCGTAGAAGCGGAGCCGAACGATCTCGCGCTCACGCTCGGGCAACGTCTCGATCAACTGCTCGACGACGTTCTCGTTCTCGACGTCGACGAACCCCCGCTCGCTGACCGAGGTCGCCCGCATCCGGTCGCTGGAGCCCTCGTCGTCGGGCCCCGGGTCGATGGTGCCGACGCGACGCGCCGTCGCCGCCGCCAACCCGGTGATCACGTCGTCGCGATCGACCTGCAGGTGATCGGCCACCTCGTCGACCGTCGGCGAGCGCCCGAGCGAGAGTGACAACTCGTCGTTCGCGCGCCGCACGGCGACGTGCAGCTCCTTCGCGCCACGGGGCACCTTCACCGCCCAGGTCGCGTCGCGGAAGTGGCGCTTGAGCTCGCCCTCGATGGTGCGCCCGGCGAAGGCCGAGAACGGCACGCCGCGATCGGGGTCGAACCGGTCGACGGCCTTGACGAGCGCCAACATCGCCACCTGCTCGAGATCGTCGTCGCGCCCGGCACCCGCGTGGTAGCGCCGGGCGATGTGGATCGCCAGGCCCATGTACTCCTCGACGATCCGGTTGCGCACCCGACGACGTCCGGTGCGTTTGAACTCCTGGAACAGCTCGTCGTCAGCGGCCATCGTGCGCCCCGTCAGGCCGACGCGCCGGCGCGCTTCACGACGGTGAACGTGCCCCCGTCGATCGTGTACTCGTCGACGACGGCATCGAGGATGCGCCGTGCCAGTGCATCGAGGTCGTCATCGGCGAGGTCGGCCTCGACGCCGAGTCGCGAGCAGCGCACCGTCACCATCGACGGCGCCGGCTCGAAGGTGATGCGCAACCGCGCATCGTCACCTCCGTCGACATCGGACAGGACGGCGACCGCCTCGTTGACACCGAGGCGCAGATCGTCGATCGCGTCGACGGAGAAGCCGAGGTCGGCGCACACCGACGCGGCCACGGCGCGCACCGTCGAGGCATGCCGGGTGTGGAGGGGGATCTCGAGGTCGACGTGATCGGACACGACGCTCATCGTACGGGACCGAACGAGGTCGGCATCACGATCGGACGCCACGATGGGACGCCCCGAGGTGCGTGCGGACCAGCGGGCACCGTCGCGGCGGTGGGCGCGTGCGGACGACGTCCGGTGCGTTCCGTCCAGCGTTTCGTCCGCTACCACCCCGGGTACGACGACGTCATGCTGTACACCATCTTCCTCGTCCTCGCCATCATCGCCCTGCTCGTGTTCATCTTCGGTCGGGCCCGCGTCTGACGCTGCGTTGATCGGGCCCTCGGGCCCGCGGCACCAGCCCGCGGCGCCAGCGGCTCGGACGACCCGTTCGGAGGGACGGTGTCACCCGCTCGGGTGATTCCGTCCCTCCGTCGCGTCAGCGTGCACCCCCGGACTGGGCCGCCCATAAGATCGTGCGATGAAGTCCAGCGAGGGGCGCCGGATGTCGCTGCGTGTCCGCCTCGGCGTCGTGGCGCTCGTGTTCCTCACCGTGGTGCTCGTCGCCGTCGGGATGTCGGCGCTGATGGTGCGCTCGTGGAACCAGACCGTCGACGAACGCGGCGAAGCACGCATGATCGCCGACGACGTCTCCGAACTGCGGCTCGCCTTCAGCGACCAGGAGACCGGGGTGCGCGGCTTCCAGCTCGACCCCGAGGACGAGTCGCTCCAGCCCTACCGCGACGGCGTCGCCGGCGAACGCCGCATCGTCCGGCGCCTGAACGACCGCGAGATCGACATCCCCGGGTTCGAGGCCCAGCTCGACGCAGCCATCGGCACCGGCGAGACCTGGCGCGACGAGGTCGCCGAACCGGTGATCGAGAACCCGACGGGCGGGTTCGACGAAGGCGGCGCCCGCGCTCAGTTCGACGCGCTGCGCGTCCAGCTCGACGAGCTCGATCAACTCGTCACCGCGGAGCTGTCGATGCTCGATCGCGAGGCCGAGCGCATGCGACGCCTCCTCTTCACCGTGCTGTTCGCGTCCGCGCTCACCGCCATCGTCGGCACGGCCCTCGCCGCGAGCCTCTTTCGGCGCTGGGTCACCCGCCCACTGGCCGAGATCAGCGCCGGCGCACGCCGGCTCACCGGGGACGACACGGTGCCGATGCCGCGCTTCGACGTGGCCGAACTGCAGGACGTCAGTGACGCCATCGACCAGCTCCAGGCATCGCTGCGCGCCGCGCGCGACCGTGCCGTTGCCGCCCTGGACGGGATCGAGCAGAGCGCCGTGCTCGCGATCCAGGTCCGCACCGAGCTGGCGGACGAGCTCGGCGAGATGCCCGACGGTTGGGACGCCCGGACCCTGCTGGTCCCCGCCGAGGGCGTCGTCGCCGGTGACTGCTTCGACATCGGCCTGCTCGATCAGGGCCGCATGTACGTCGTGCTCATCGACGTCACCGGCCACGGTGCCTCGGCGGCGCTGAACGCGCTCAAGGCGAAGTCGCAGCTGCGGGCCGCCCTGCGCAGCCGCCGCGGCCCGGGGCCGGCGCTCGACTGGCTCTCGCGCGAGATGCTCAAGGACGAACGCGCCGACCTGCTCACCGCGTTCGTCGCGGTCATCGATCTCCCCTCGGGACGCATCCGCTACGCCAACGCCGGTCACCCACCGCCGCTGCTGTTCGACGGCACCGAGGTGCACCGTCTCGACCCCGGCGGCCCGCTCGTCGGCGCATTCGAGGCCAACTGGCCGACCACCGAGACCACCCTGCCGGACGGATCGACGCTGCTCGTGCACACCGACGGTCTGACGGACGTGGTCGGCGACGAACGCGAGCGCTTCGGCGACGAACGCCTCCGTGCCGCCATCACGACGGCCGACCCGCACCTGTTGCTCGAGCGTCTCGAGTCCGAGGTCGAGCTGTTCCGGCGCGGCACACGCACCGACGACATCACGGCGATCGCGATCCATCGTGCGGTCGCCGTCGACACCGGCGACGTGCACCACGACGACGAGCACGCCACAGCGATGCCGAGTGCCACGGTCGAGGGGTCCGTCCGGGAGGATACGATGCGCTCATGAGTCAGCCCGACGATCTGTTGACGGTCGAGACGTCCGACGCCTTGCTCCGCGCCACCGGCGAGATCGATGCGCACACGGCGCCTCGTCTCACGAGTGCCATCGACGCCGCGGCCCCATCGGTCCGGCTCGATCTGTCCGGTGTCGAGTTCGTCGACTCGAGCGGACTGCGCGTCCTGATCGACGCCCATCAGCGCCTCGCCGAACAGGGTGGCGGGCTCACGATCGTGACGCCGTCACCGGCGGTCGCCCGCCTGTTCGAGATCAGCGGCGTCACCGACTACCTCACCGTCGAAGCCTGACCGATCGCTGCGGCGACGGCCACGCCGTCGCGTCCGATTCCCGCCGGTCCGGGCCGTCGGCGGTGTCGTACGCTCGCGGCATGACGCGAACCGTTCACGGCACCTGTCATCACGACTGCCCCGACTCGTGCGGCTGGACGGTCACCGTGGACGACAGCGGGACGTCACCCGTCGCGGTGAAGTTGCGCGGGAACCCCGAGCACCCGTACAGCCAGGGCGAGCTGTGCCCGAAGGTCAACCGGTTCCTCGACCGTGTCTACGCCCCCGACCGGGTCCTGCACCCACTGCGACGCATCGGACCGAAGGGGTCCGGACGCTTCGAGCAGATCAGCTGGGACGACGCGCTCGCGGAGATCGGCGAGCGACTGAACGCGATCGTCGACGAACACGGCGGCGAGGCGATCATGCCGTTCAGCGACGCCGGCAACCAGAGCCTGCTCGCCACCCAGGGCATCTCCGAGCGCTTCTTCCATCACCTCGGCGCGACACGTCTGCTCCGCAACATCTGCGGGCCGACCGTCGGCGCCGGTGTCTCGATGACGAACGGCACGTCGCTGTGCGCCGACGCGCTCGACCTCGAGCACTCGAAGCTCATCATCCTGTGGGCGACCAACACCCGGCTGACCAACCGTCATCTCTGGCCGACGATCGAGCGGGCGCAGGCCGACGGTGCCCGCGTCGTGGTCATCGACCCGCTCCGGACGATCACCGCTGCCGCCGCCGACGAGTTCATCCAGCCGCTGCCCGGCACCGACATCGCCCTCATGTTGGCGATGATGCACGTGATCATCCGGGACGACCTCGTCGACCACGAGTGGGTCGCCGCACACACCCACGGCATCGACGAGCTGACCGCCCAGGTCGCGGACGCGACGCCGGCGTGGGCCGAGCAGCAGTGCGGCGTCGCCGCCGACGTGATCGAGCGGCTGGCGACCGAGTACGCGACGGTGCGGCCGGCGGCCATCCGGACCCTGATCGGGGCCGAGCACCACGAGAACGGGGCGATGTTCTATCGAACGATCGCCTGCCTCCCGGCGCTGATCGGCTCGTGGCGCCAGCGTGGCGGCGGGCTGATGCGGTCGGTCGGGACCTGGCAGGACCAACTGGTCGACGAGGCTGCGTTCACCCGTCCCGACCTGCTCGAGGGCCGGGCCGTCCGGACCCTGAACATGAGCCGACTCGGCGAGATCCTCCTCGACGAGCAGCCGCCGGTGCGGGCGATGATCGTGTGGAACTCGAACCCACTCGTCATCGTGCCGAACGCCGAGCGGGCCCGCGAGGGCATGGCCCGCGACGACCTGTTCACGGTGGTGCACGAACAGTTCCTCACCGACACGGCGCAGTACGCCGACATCGTGCTGCCGGCGACCACGCACATCGAGGCCAGCGATGTCACCCCGGCCTGGGGCCACCTCTGGATGGGGTGGAACGAGGCCGCCATCGAGCCGCTCGGCGAGGCCGTCAGCAACAGCGAGCTGTTCCGACGGATCGCCGGCGCGATGGGGCTGACCGAGCCGTCGCTGTTCGACGACGACGAGACGGTGCTGCGGGCGGCGCTCCCGACCGTCGACCTCGACGCGCTGCGGCGCGAGGGTTGGTGGAAGGTGCCGTTCCCGGCGTCGGGCACGCCCTACGCCGACGGTGGCTTCCCGACGCCGTCCGGCAAGGTCGAGTTCGCGTCCGACCGCCTCGAGCAGCTCGGCCAGCCGCGGTTGCCGACCTTCGTGCCGCCCCGCGAGGGCCCACAGGGCCCCGACGCCGACCGGTTCCCGCTCCAGCTCCTGACACCGAAGCACCACGCCAGGTTCTTGAATTCGGGGTACTCACACCTCCCCAAGCACGGTGGGGCCGAAGGGGGTCCGTTCGTCGAGCTCGAACCCGGTGACGCCGCTGCGCGCGGCTTGGCCGACGGCGACGTGGCCGAGGTGACCAACGATCGGGCGACGCTCCGCCTGCCGGTGCGCGTCAGCGACCGGCTGCGCCCGGGCGTGGCGGCGATCCCCTGGGGATGGTGGCGGCACCAGCATCCGGACGGCCGTGTCGCCAACAGCCTGACGAACGACACGCTCACCGAGTGGGGCGGGGGCGTCGCCTACAGCGACACGCTGGTCGAGGTCCGCCCCGCCGGCGACTGAACCGCGCCTCGACGTCCCGCGCCTCGACGTCCCGCACCTCGGCGTCCCGCACCGGGGCGCGGACGCGACGACGCCGCCGGGCGTACCCGGCGGCGTCGTCGTGTTCACACTGCCCCGGTGGGGCGGCGAATCAGTCGCGGACCTTGTCGATGAGGCTGTTGACCTTGTCCTTCGCGTCGTCGACCTTGTCCTTCAGCTTGCCGGCGGCCTCGTCGGCTTCGCCTTCACGCTCCATCTCTTCGTCGTCGGTGAGGTCACCGACGGCCTGCTTGGTGCGGCCCTTGGCCTGATCGAACTCTCCACTCATGGTGTGTCCTCCTCGTTGGGGGGTCTGGGATGCTGCCGGTGGAGTACCCGGTGACGCCGGCCGCGAAACTCGGCGCCCGACGCGCCGATCGTTTCGCCGGGCGCCGCCGGTGGAAGTCTCGTCGCATGACGTCCGACCCGTCCGAAGTCTCCCCTGCCCCTCGCGTGCTCGTGCTCGGCGCGACCGGCTACGTCGGCGGACGTCTGATCCCCGAGTTGGTGCGCCATGGCCATCCCGTTCGCTGCCTCGTCCGGTCGTCCGCCTCGGCGTTCCCGTGGTCGGACGACGTCGAGGTCACCCACGGCGACCTCCTCGAACCCGACACGCTCGGACCTGCGTTCGAGGGCGTCGACACGGTCGTCTATCTGGTCCACTCGCTCGGCGAGGACGACTTCGAGTCGATCGAGCTCGAGGCCGCGCGGCACGTTCGCTCAGCGGCCGAGCAGGCCGGCGTCCGCCACATGGTGTACCTCAGCGGACTCGGCGACGACGACGAGGAACTGTCGCCACACCTGCGGTCACGCCACGCCGTCGGTGAAGAGCTCGCCGCAGGCCCGATCGCCGTCACCGAGTTGCGGGCGGCCGTGATCCTCGGTGCCGGCTCGGCGTCGTTCGAGATGCTCCGCAGCCTCACCGAAGTCCTGCCCGTCATGATCGCTCCCAAGTGGGTCACGGTCACCAAGGTGCAGCCGATCGCCATCGGCGACGCACTCGCGTACCTCCGTGCCGCGGTCGATGCGGGTCCGAGCGACGACCATCACCGCATCGTCGAGATCGGCGGTCCCGACCAGCTGACCTACCGAGACCTGATCGACCTGTACGCAGAGGTCGCCGGTCTGCCCAAGCGACGCCTCCTGCCGGTGCCGCTCGTGCAACCGGGCCTGTCGACGCACTGGGTCAACCTGGTCAGCCCGCTCCCGCGGCAGCTCGCCGCGTCGCTGATCGACAGCTTGCGCAACGACGTCGTGGTCACCGACGACAGCGCCAGTCGGCTCAGTGACGTCGAGCCGGCGTCGGCCCGCATCGCGATCGAGTACGCACTGTCGGCCGTTCAGGACCTCGACATCCCGACCCGCTGGTCGGGCATCAGTGCCGAGCAGCGCGCCGGCCGTCCCCGCCCGTGGGACCCCGAGTGGTCGGGCGGCACGGTCTACGAGTACGTCACCGAGACCGACACCGACGTGACGCCCGAACAGTTCCTGCGCACCGTGCGAGGGATCGGCGGCGACCGCGGTTGGTACGGCTTCGGCTGGCTGTGGTGGCTCCGTGGTGTGGCCGACAAGGTGCTCGGCGGGGTCGGGTTGCGCCGAGGGCGACGTCACCCCGACGACATCACGGTCGGCGAGGCGCTCGACTTCTGGCGCGTCGACGCGATCGAACCCGACCTGTTCCGTCTGCGCGCCGAGATGCGCGTCCCGGGCGAGGCCTGGCTCGAATGGCGTGCCACGGTCGACGTCGACGGCACCACGCATGTCGTGCAGAAGGCCCGCTATGTGCCCCGCGGTCTCGCGGGACGCCTGTACTGGTGGCCGCTCTGGCCGTTCCACGCCGTGATCTTCCCCACCATGTTGCGCCGGATCGCCCGCGACGCCGAACGTCGAGCCGCCGACGCGACCACATCCGACCTCGATCACGCCGCCTGACGCTCCGGAGGCGGCCGGGTCACGCGGGCCGTCAGGCGAGCGAGGCGACGAGCAGCGCCAGCGCCCCGTGGTACGTGATCATCACCGCCATCGACGACCAGCGACGGTGCGTCACGAACTTGTCGTCGGCCAGCGTCAGGTCCGAGATGGCGAAGGTCGCCGCGCCGAGAGGTGCAGCCCAGTGCCCGCCCCAGCTCGACGCGCCCACCATGGTGGCGATCACCAGGACGTAGGCGGACACCGGGAGGACGAGTTCGGGTGCCGTCCTCCGGATCGATGGCATCAGGTGCCACGCCGCGATGCCGAGACAGCCCACGATCACCACGACGCCCACCGCGATCGCCCAGCTGGGGGCGAGCTCGCCACGGCTGACGAAGCCGACGACGAAGGCGAGATGACCGAGCAGGAACGACACCAGACCGGTCCGGAACAGCTCGGGACGCCACATCAGTGCGACGTCGCCACACAGACACAACGACAACCCCACGAGACACCACACTCGTTGCGTCGCGTCCAGAGCGTCGATCGACGCGGCGATGGCGATCAGCCCGGCGGTCACCGCCGGCTTGGTCAGCCACTCCGCCCACGGGCGGCCGAGTCCGTCGCGCCGGCCCGGTCGTCGTGTGGACCAGTTCGCGAGTGCGACGAGCGTCGTCAAGATGGCCAACGCCCACAGCACGCCCACACCGTATGCCCTCGGGCCGAGTCGTCACGCCAGGTAGGTCGTACCGATCCGCCACCCGCGTCGGCGGTGGGGTTACCTTGTGCGGTCGGGGCGGGCGGTGCCACGACACCTCCCTCGAACGCAGGGGAGCGTGAACATGAACACGAACAAGCACGGCATGTGGAGGTCGCGTTGGGCCGCCATCGGTGCGGCCATCGCCGTCACCGTGGGGGCCGGTGGTCTGGTCTCGGTCTCGGCCGACTCCGCCCAGTCCGTCTTCGTGGCGGTCAGCCCGACGCGCGTCCTCGACACCCGCATCGACGTCGGACTCGCCGGGCCACT
>JAUHYJ010000108.1 GCA_030425785.1 Acidimicrobiia bacterium
TGGATCTCGTCGATGAACAAGATGATGTCGCCGCGGGTCTTGATCTCCTTGAGCACCTTCTTCAGGCGCTCCTCGAAGTCACCGCGGTAGCGCGAGCCGGCCACGAGCGACCCGAGGTCGAGCGTGTAGAGCTGCTTGTCGTGGAGGGTGTCGGGCACGTCGTTGTTGACGATCTTCTGGGCCAGACCCTCGACGATCGCCGTCTTGCCGACGCCCGGCTCGCCGACGAGCACCGGGTTGTTCTTGGTGCGACGGCTGAGGATCTGCATGACCCGCTCGAGTTCGCGGCTGCGGCCGATGACCGGGTCGAGCTGGCCCTCGCGAGCCATCTGGGTGAGGTTCCGGCCGAACTGGTCGAGGATCTGGCTGTTCTTGTCGTCGTCGCCCTTGTTCGAGCCGGCGGCGACGCCGGCCTCCTGGCCCGTCGCGCCACCCGACGAGCCGCGGCCCGAGCCGGAACCGCCCGAGCCACCCGAGGGGCCCTGATAGCCCGACAGCAGCTGGATGACCTGCTGGCGCACCCGGCTGAGGTCGGCGCCCAGCTTGACGAGGACCTGGGCGGCGACGCCCTCGCCCTCGCGGATGAGGCCGAGCAGGATGTGCTCGGTGCCGATGTAGTTGTGACCGAGCTGGAGCGCCTCGCGGAGGCTCAGCTCGAGGACCTTCTTGGCCCGCGGCGTGAACGGGATGTGGCCCGACGGTGACGAGCCGCCCTGGCCGATGATCTCCTCGACCTGGTTGCGGACCGCCTCGAGCGAGATCGAGAGCGACTCGAGCGCCTTGGCGGCGACTCCTTCGCCCTCGTGGATGAGTCCCAGGAGGATGTGCTCGGTGCCGATGTAGCTGTGGTTGAGCAACCGCGCTTCTTCCTGGGCGAGGACGACCACCCTGCGGGCCCGGTCGGTGAAGCGTTCGAACATGTGTCGCCTTTCGTGGTTGGCGAATACGTGTGTTCACCTTATCGGCGACCACAACCTCTGCCTGGACGGCGCCCATGGCGATCCTGTGGCGATGAGCGGCGCCGCTCGCTGCGCCGTAGCGTGGTGGGGTGGCCACGCGAGGAAACGAGTGGATGGCGCTCGAGACACCGTCCGGGTTCGAGCGCTGCGTGCGAGGAAGTGTCCGCGAACTGTACGGCTACGTCGCGCTGCTGACCGGGCGTGATCGTGCCAAGACCGAGGCGCTGGTCACCGACGTCTACCGGTCGCTGTTCCGCGCCGCTGCCGCAGGGCAACTCGACGCCGTGCGGCTCAGCTCGCTCCGCAGCGCGGGCCGGCGGCTGTGGCTGGACCGCAACGACGCCGAGCTGGCCCGTCCGGCTCGCCTGAGCCCGGGCCCCGTGAGGTCGATCGCCGAGCTCAGCGTCATCGAGCGCGCGGTCGTCGTGCTGCGACACGTCAACGGCATGTCCGACGAGCGCGCCGGTGACGAGCTCGGTCGTCCACCCGACGAGATCGCGGCCGTGACGGATCATGCGGTGCGCCGCCTGCGCGGGACGACGGACACGTCCGGCGCCTGGGTGCGTGCGTACTTCGACGACTCGGTCGCGCCGCGTCCCGGGCTGGTCGACCGCATCGTCGCCGAACTCGGTCCGCGCGACGACACGCCGGCGGACCTGGTGGACGAGGCGACGGCCGTCGACGAGCCGACGATGCCGATCGCCGCGGTCGCGCCGGGCGAACGCGACGACGGGGCCCCGGCCGGTGCGCCCCCGGCCGAGGATCCGCCGTCGGACTCGGCACCGCCGGACGAGCGGGAGCCCGACGCCCCGACCGAGCCGCTCCCGGTCGTCGGCCTGCTCGGCGAGGAACCGGCGGACGACGACCCTGCCGCGGACGAGCGGGAGGTCGATGCCGTGACCGAGCCGCTCCCCGTGGTCGACGTGCTCGGCGATGTGCCGCCCGACGACGGAGACGCCGACGGGTCGACTGACGGGTCCCACGATGTCGCCTCGGCGGGTGACGCGACCGATGCGATCGAACGCAGCTGGCGCGAGCTCAGCATCGCCGAGCTCGGGGCGGGGGCGACCGCCGCCGAGCTGCCTCGCGATGCCGACGCGGGCGACTCGGCCGACGAGCGCACCGATGCGTCGACGGTCGATCGCGCCGAGCCGGCGCCCGATCCCGAGCTGCCCACCGCCGAGCTGCCGGCCACGGGCCCCGAGGCTCGCTCGGCCGGCACCGTGCTGCCGACCGCCGCGCCGATCGAGCCGCCACCGACGCGCCGCTGGTGGCCGATCGCACTCGTGGCCGTGCTCGCGGTGGCGTTGTTCGCCGCGTGGTGGTGGTTCGGGCGCGACGACGGCTCCGCCAACACCGGGGACGTGGGGGCCGCCCCCGTGCCGACCGACGTCGTCACCACGACGCCGTCGACGGGGTCGGTCGCGCCGACGACGGTCGGCACGGCGTCGACCGTCCCCCCGACCACGGCGGACACCGGTACCCCGACCACGGTCCCGCCGGCTCCCGCCGCGGCGGCGGTGCTGCTCGACGGTGAGACCTCCGACCGTTACGACCCCGAGTGCGCGAGCTGGTACGCACAGCCGACTCCTGCGTCGCCGGCGCTGCCGGCGACGTTCGGGCCGCTCGGCGCATCCCCGGCCGTCAGCATCTCGATCCCGGACATCGTCGGGGTCGGCGCAACGGTCGTCGAGCCGGCCGGCGACGGGCTGCTCGTGGGGCTGCTCCAGTCCGAGCCCGACGGCACCGGGTCGTCGACGCTGCTCGCCCGGGTCGGCATCGACGGGGTCGTGCACTGGGTCCGGTGCTACGACGAGACGCTCATCGTCGTCGGTGAACCGAACGGCGACCTCGACGCCGCCGTCGGCCGGTTCGTCGACGGCCAGCTCGGCTGGTACCTCGTGTCGATGGCCGACGGTGACATCTCCGACGCCGTCGACCCGGTGACCGAACTGGCGCTGAACGTCATCTACGAACGTGGCCCGGTCGATCCGGCCGGGCCGACCGCACGCTGGGAGGTCGGTGTGCTCACCGGCTTCGACGCCGACGGGAACGTGATCTGGACCGACCCCGAGGTGTCGACGCTGAGCGGCGAGGGATTCGTCCTCGCCGTCGGCGACGACCTCGCGATCGCCAACGTCTGCGACGACGAGGCGTGCGAGCGCGGTCGGCTCCGGGCCTACGACCTCGAGACCGGCGAGCTCGTGTGGGAACGCGAGGGTGCCCGCAACGTCGCTGCCGTCGCGGACGGATATGCGTTGATCGGCCTGCCGGGCACGGGCTGGGAGCTCGTCGAGACGGCGGATGGGCAGACCGTCCCTGGCCAGACCTGGACCGACCCCGATGTCTTCACGACCCGCTGCTGCGGGGAGGGTGAGCGCTGGTTCACCGAGCGCATCGGTGGGGTCGTGGTGGCGGCGCGGCCCGACGCGATCGACCTCTGGCTCCCGGCCGACGCATCCGACGGCACCGTCGCCGCCGACCTCGCGCCGCCCGCCTGATCCGTGTCGCGGTGACGCGGCGCGAACCGTGAGTGGTGGGTGAGCGGTCGGTGCCGGATCACCTGCGTCAGGCCGACGCAGGTTTCCGGGTGGTGGTGATTCGGCCTAGCCTGCGAGGGTGCCCACGGCGCCCGCCACGTCCCCGCTGTTCGCAATCCGCGGCATGGACGACGACCGCGCCCGGATCGAGGCGGCGATGCGCGCGTCGGTCGTCACCTCCGATCCGTATCTCACCGAGATCGCGTCGCACCTGATCATCGCCGGCGGGAAGCGCCTGCGGCCGGTGCTGGCGGTCGCCGCCGGGCAGCTCGCGGGCGCCGGAGCGAGCGACGACGTCGTGCAGGGCGGTGTCGCGTGCGAGCTGGTCCACCTCGGTTCGCTCTACCACGACGACGTGATGGACGAGGCCGAGACCCGGCGCAGCGTCGAGACCGTCAACGCCCGCTGGGGCAACCTGCAGGCGATCCTCGCCGGCGACTTCCTGCTCTCGCGGGCGTCCGAGATCGCAGCGTCGCTCAGCACCGAGGTGGCCGGATTGCTCGCCCGCACCATCGGGTGGCTCTGCGAGGGCCAGATCGAGGAGCTGCGCCACACCTACGACATCGATCGCCCCGAGGAGAGCTACTTCCGCTCGATCCACGGCAAGACCGCCTCGCTCTACGGCACCGCCGCGCGGATCGGCGGCATCGTCGCCGGGCTCGACCGCGACCGCATCGACGCACTCACCGAGTACGGCAACGCCTACGGCATGGTCTTTCAGATCGTCGACGACGTGCTCGACCTGACGGCGACGGCCGAGCAGCTCGGCAAGCCGGCGGGGCACGACATGGAGGAGGGCGTCTACACCCTTCCGGTGCTGCGCACCCTCGACGCCGGTGGCGCACTCGCGGACGAGCTGCGCGACCTGCTCGGGTCACCGCTCGACGCCGCCGAGCGCGACAAGGCGCTCGCGATCGTGCGCGCCGGCGAGGGCATCGAGAACGCACTGGTGACCGCCCGGCGCTTCGTCGCCGACGCCGACGCCGCCTGCGACCGGCTCGGCGACTCGGACGTGGTCGCCGCCATGCGTGACGCCCCGGCAGCGCTGCTCGCCAGCGTGAGCTGACCGCCTCCACGTCGAAAGCGTTAGGTTCGGGCGCCGTGCACGTGATCATCGTCGGAGCGGGCGAGGTCGGCTGGTACCTGGCGCAGCGGCTGGGCGCCGAACACCACGACGTCGTCGTCATCGAGCAGGACGAGGTGATCGCCCGTGCGCTCGGCGACGAACTCGACGTGCAGACCGTGGTCGGGAGCGGCACGCACCCGTCCGTGCTGCGCGCCGCCCGGGTCGAGCGGGCCGACCTGGTCGCCGGTGTCACCCAGGACGACGAGGCGAACCTGATCTCGTCGGCGATCTCCAAGCAGCTCGGGGCCAAGCAGACGGTCGTCCGGCTCCAGACCGACGAGCTCCGCGGCCCCGACGGCCAGCACCTGCGCGAGCTGGTGAACGCCGACCTCATCATCGACCCCGACCTCGACACCGCCGAGGAGATCCTGCGGCTCGTCAGCGTGTCGGGCGCCGACGAGGTCTATCCGATGGCCGACGGCAACCTCGTCGTGCTCGGCGCGGTCGTCGGGCCCGACTCGGCGATGGTCGGGCGCACGCTCGCCGACGTCGGCGACTCGACCGACGAGTGGCGGTTCCTGTTCGGCTCCGTCACCCGCCACGGCGAGACGATCATCCCCCGCGGCGACCTCGCGCTCGAGCCCGGCGATCACGTGCGCGTGCTGTGCAACGCGAGCCGTCAACAGGACGCGCTCGAGGCGCTCGACGCCGTCGGCAAGCGGGTGCGGCGCGTGCTCGTACTCGGTGGCGGCTCCGTCGGCAGCCGGGTCGCCGAGCGACTGTCGACGACCGCCGACGTCACCCTCGTCGAGCGGGACTCCCTTCGTGCCGAGGCGCTCGCCGCCCGACTGCGCCGGGTCACGATCGTCCACGGCGACATCACCGACACCAACCTGCTCACCGAGGAGTCGGTGGCGACGACCGACGTCGTCATCGCCGCGACCGGTGAGGACACCGCGAACGTGCTGGCGTGCGCGTTCGCCGCCGCCGAGGGCGATGCGTTCACGGTCGCGGTGCTGCACCGGCTGGCGTTGCTGCCGCTCGTGCGCCAGTTCGGCATCGACGCTGCGCTCAGCCCGCGGACCGCGTCCGCGAACGCGGTGCTCCAGGCGCTGCGCGGCGGCACCGCGTCGGTGGCGACCTTCCTCGACTCCGACGTCGAGGTCGACGAGTTCGTCATCGGTGCCGGCAGCCCGGGCGACGGCGCACGCGTCGCGGACCTGCACCTGCCGCGGGCCGTGCTGCTCGGCGCGGTCGTTCGCTCGGACGGCACCAGCGAGATCGTGCGCGGGCACACCGAGCTGCACGCCGGCGAGCACGTCGTGCTCTTCGCACGGCCGACGGCGCTGGCCGAGGTCCGGCGCGTGTTCGGCTCATGAGCGACCGCATGATGGGCTCGCTCGCCCGCGACCTGGGCGAGCGGTGGGGTCGGACCTACGAGACGCTCATCGGCCACATCGTCGGGCTCACGCTCGCCGTGGCCGGGCTCGGCATCGCAGCGTCCGGGATCGTCGACGCCCTCCGCGGCGGGCCCGACGTCGTCCTGCTGGTCGTACTCGGCGCCGTCGTGGCGACGGTCGGGTTCGCCATGTGGCGCCTCACCGTCCTGCCACGCCAGATCCGCATCCTCGACGTGTTCCTCACGGTGACGATGGCATGGGTCGTGCTCGCCGTCGTCGGTGCGCTGCCGTACGTCTTCACCGGGTGGATCCCGGCGTTCGACAACGCCATGTTCGAGTCGATCTCCGGGTTCACGACCACGGGCGCGACGGTGCTGCGGCCCATCGAGGGCACCGGCCCCGGCATCCTGTTCTGGCGGTCGGTCACCCAGTGGATGGGTGGCATGGGCGTGATCGTGCTCGTCGTCGCCGTGCTGCCGACCGTCGGCTCGGGCGGCATGAGCTTGCTCGAGGCCGAGGCCCCCGGCCCGACCGGTGAGCGGCTGACGCCGCGCGTCCGCCAGACGGCACGGCGTCTGTGGGCGGTCTACATCGGGTTCACGATCGTGCTCGGCGCCGCGTACATGGTCGCCGGCATGTCGCTGTTCGACGCGACGGCGCACAGCTTCACGACGGTGTCGACCGGCGGGTTCTCGCCGTACAACTCGTCGCTCGGGCACTTCGACTCGGCGGCGATCGAGTGGATCTGCATCGTGGCGATGTTCCTCGCGGGCTCCAGCTTCACGCTGCTGTACCGCGCGATCCGGGGACGGCCGGGGCCGATGCTGCGCTCGAAGGAGTTCCACCTGTACACCGTGGTCGTGCTGGTCGTGGCGACGATCCTGTTCGTGGTCAACGAGGCGGCCGGCTCCGTCGCCGACCGGATCCGAGGCGCGTTGTTCACGACGCTCACGGTCGTGTCGACGACCGGGTACGCGACCGACGACTTCGGCTCGTGGTCCGATGCCGCCCAGGCGGTGATCATCATCCTGCTGCCGATCGGCGCCATGGCCGGCTCGACCGCGGGCGGCGTGAAGATGGTCCGCGTGCTCGCCGTCGCGAGCTACACGCACCGTGAGGCCCTGCGGCACCTGCACCCGCGTCTCGTCCGCCCGGTGCGGGTGGGCGGCGGCATCCTGCCCGACGTCGTCGCCGCGAAGATCGTCGGGTTCCTCGTCCTCGCGCTGGCCACGTTCGGCGGTGGCGCCCTGCTGATCGCGATGACCGGCCCCGACCTGATCACCTCGTTCTCCGCAGCCGGCACGGCGTTCGGGAACGTGGGCCCCGGACTGTCCGACGTCGGGCCCACCAACGACTTCCTCGAACTGCCCCGGTTCGCCCGCTGGGTGACGATGGGTCAGATGCTGCTCGGTCGCCTCGAGATCTACCCGGTGATCCTCGCCCTGTCGGTCGTCACCCTGCGCCGCCGCCACCGCGACCTCGACGTCTGACGGTTCCGTACCGTGCGCCGGCGGTGCCACACCCGACCGGCCCCGGACCGCGTGGACGGGGGTCAGGCGTCGGGGGCGAAGGCGCTCGCCGCGCGGGCGACGCGGTAGACCAGTTCGGCGCGACCGCCGCGTCCCGAACGGAGGTGCTGGGTCGCGATGCGCATCGCCGTCGTCGTGCTCCGGTCGTGGCGCACGATCCGTTCGTGGACGCGACGGTTGATCGACGGTCGGCCGAGGAGCCGCTGGCCGAGACGCGCCACCTGGTAGTAGGCGCCGTACCGATCGTCGAGCAGTCGGGGGTACGACTGGAGCACCGTGCTGTCATCGGCCTCGAGCGCGTCGCCGAGCACGTCGGCTGCGGTCGTCCCGGTCTCGAGCGCGGTCTCGATCCCGGTCCCCGACATCGGATTCGCGGCACCTGCGGCGTCACCGACGATGAGGAAGTTCGGCCCGGCGAGCGGGCCGACCGAGAGCCCGGCGGGGATGCGGCCGCCGAACGGCGGGGCGACGGGCGGCCCGTCGAGCTGCCACGGCACCCGACGCTCGGCGACGAAACGATCGAACAGGTGGGTCGGGTTGATCACCCGGAACGACGGTGACGTCGACATCAGCATGACGCCGACGCTCACGACGCCGCGCCCCGTGGGGTAGCGCCAGCCGTAGCCGACGATCGGCACACCTGCACGGTCGGTGATCCCGACGACGAGTTCGGCCTCGTCGGTGGCGTGGAGCGGTGACGGGACGCTGGCCGCGTGTGCGACCGCCAGGGGCCAGTCGGGCTCGCGGTAGGTGCCGAGCATCCGCCCGAACGAGCTGTTCGCCCCGTCGGCGACGACCGTGTAGGTCGCGCGGGCCTCGAACGTGGTGCCGTCCGGATGGCGCACGACGGCACCGCGCACGAACCCGCGGTCGACGACGGGCTCGAGAGCGTGATGGTCGCGCAGCCGGACGACGCCGAAGTCGTCGGCCAGCGCTCGCAACGACGTCATGAAGCTCGCCCGCTCGGCGACGCGAGCGGTGTCGGGGGCGGTCCGCAGGCTCGGCCAGTCGATCACCGAGGACACCTCGTCGAGCCCGGCGGCCGAGGTGACGCGCACGCTCTCGACCGCGTGCCCGGCGTGATCCGGCTCGAGGCCGAGTCGCCATGCCGCCGCCACGGCACGCGGGGTCAGCAGCACGTCGCCGCGCTCGGGCTCCTCGCGGTCGACGACGAGCACGCGCCGGTCGCGTCGTCCGAGCTCGATCGCCGTGGCGAGGCCCGCCGGGCCGCCGCCGACGACGAGCACGTCGCCGGACGCGGCCGGATGCGCGGTCATGTCACGATCATGTCACGACGTCCGGGCGATGTCGCCGCCCGGGTGGCGGTCACTCGGCCGCTGGCGAGCCGGGGATCGGCATGTCGCCGATCGGCATGATGCCCTCGAAGCGCTCGTGCAGATCGCTCAGGTGGCCACCGGCCTCGAGGTCGGCCCAGATCTCGGATTCCTCCGAGCACCATGTCTCGAACTCCTCGGCCCATTCGCCGTCGGGGTCGGCGCCACCGAGCGCGTACCGCTCGTGGCACGTCACCGCCAAGATCCGGTAGTCGGGCAGGGCACCGCCGATGTCCTCGCCCCAGCCCGGCATGTTGCCGCCGGCGCCGGTGATGTGCGGGCCGCCCTCACGGTCGGGGTTGCCGTAGATCTCGACGCCCGCGAGGTTGTACTCGCCGGTGCCGAAGTAGATCCAGCGCAGCATGTCCTCGATGTTCGGGAACGTCTCGAGCACCGCGCCGCCGGTGAAGCCGTA
>JAUHYJ010000109.1 GCA_030425785.1 Acidimicrobiia bacterium
CCTCGTCGGTGGCGGCGATGACGTACCAGCGGTTGGTGGGCAGGCTCATGTCGTGCTCCTCAGGTCGCTCCGCTGCGTCTCGCTCAGCGGACAAGTGTCTGTCTGATGAGACATACGATCGCGCACGCGAGCCCGTCCGTCACGTCGCACGTACCGCCACGGCGAACGTCGTCAGTCGGGATCGACGGTGTCGTCGACGCCCGGCAGCGGCGGATCACCGGCGCCCTGCACCGACTGATCGACGTCGATGCAGTTACCGGTGAGCATGCCGGCATCGGGCGAGAGGCAGTGGACGATCGTGTTCGCCACCTCCCACGGCTGGACGAGCCGGCCGAGCGGTCGGGTCGGCGCCGCCAGTTCGAGCCAGTTCTCGGGCGCACCGTCGTGGGTGATCTGCGTGTGGTGTTCCGAGTCGGTCTCCATCCACCCCGGGTTGACCTGGTTCACCCGGATGCCATGGCGCATCAGACCGAACGCGAGGTTCTTGGTCATGATCGTCAGCGCACCCTTCGACATCGCGTAAGCCGTCAGCTTCGTCTGGCCGCCGTGACCCGTGGTCGAGCCGACGTTCACGATCGACCCGGCGTGGCCGTGCTCGATCATGTGGCGGGCCGCGGCCTGGATCAGGAAGTACGGCGCCTTCACGTTGATCGCCATCTGCCTGTCGACGTGTTCGGGTGTGTCGGCGAACAGCGTCGCCCGGCTGGTCGCAGCGGCGACGTTGACGAGCCCGTTGACCCGACCGAATCGTTCGACCGTGGCGTCCACCACCGCCCGCGGCATCGCCGGATCGAGCGCATCGGCCTGCACGAAGAGCGTGTCGACGCCGGCGTCGGTCAACTCGGACGCCAGCGCCCGGCCGAGATCGGCGGACCGGCCGGTGAGCACGATGCCGTCGGTGAAACCGGTGGCGACGAGGCGGCGGGCGACGGCCTCGCCGAGACCCTGGGTGCCGCCGTTGACGATCGTGATCATGAGCTACCTCCCGCCCGACGGTGATCCGATCCGCACGACGTTGCCGCTCGGATCGGTGATCGCGAACTCGCGTTGTCCCCACGGCATGTCCTCGGGCTCGGGCAACTCGATCTCGCCGCCCGACGCCTCGCGCATCGCCGTCCACCACGCGTCGACGTTCGACACGTGCCAGTACGCACTCGCCTGATTCCCCTCGACGGCGTCGACGACGCGCAGGTGCACCCATTCCCAGCCGCAATGCTTGACCCACGCGTAGTCGTCGGCGTACCGGAAGACCTCGAGACCGAGCCGGGTGTAGAACTCGGCCGCCGCATCGAGGTCGTCGACCGGCAGGATCGGGTTGGTCGTGGGTGGCTGGCCGACGTACGGCAACGGCCCGCTTCGGCGACGGCGCAGCATCAGCCCGCCGACCTTGCGACATGTGCCTGACCCCGGATGACAGGTGGGGGTGGAGGTGTCATACGAGTCGCTGGGCCTGCTTGCCCTGGTTCATCTCGGCCTTGGCGTCGAGCACGCCCGGACGGTTCGACACCTCGGGCACACCGACCTCCCAGAACACGCCACCCTCGGTCCAGTCGTGGTCGCTCGTCTTCAACGCGATGACGTACGTCCGGTCGGCCGCACGAGCTCGCTCGAACGCGGCGTCGAGTTCGGCGATCGTCGAGACGGTCTCGGCCTCGCACCCCATCGACCGAGCGTGTTCGGCGAAGTCGACGTACACGAGCTCGTCGTGGCGCGTGTCGGCGATGAGGTTGTTGTACCCGGCCCCGCCCTGGCCGGTCTGGAGCCGGTGGATGACCGCGAAGCCCCCGTTGTCGCACACGATCACGATCAGCTTGTGGCCGCTCAGCACCGACGAGTACAGGTCGGAGTTCATCATCAGATACGAGCCGTCGCCGACGAACACGATCACCTCGCGGTCGGGCATCGCCATCTTGGCACCCCACCCACCGCTGATCTCGTAGCCCATGCACGAAAAGCCGTACTCGCAGTCGAAGCTGTCGAGGCCCTTGGCGCGCCACCCGTTGTTCAGCTCGCCGGGGAAGCCACCGGCGGCGGTGAGCGCATAGTCGGACGGCTCCGCGACCCGGTCGATCGCGCCGACCACCTGGGCGTACGAGGGCAGCTCGTCGCTGCTCGGCGAGCCGGCGTCGGTCGGCGCGGCGATCTTGTCGATGTAGGCGTGGTATCCCTCGGTCTCGCGCGCCGCTCGCTCGACCCAGTCGGGCGGGCCGGCCCAGTCGTCGAGCAGCCCGGTCAGTTCGTCGAGTGACTCCTTGGCGTCGCCCACCACCGGCGCCGCGGCGTGCTTGATCGCATCGAACCCGGCCGCATTGATCCCGACGAAGCGGGCATCGTCACGGAACGCGGTCCACGATCCGGTCGTGAAGTCCTGCAGCCGGGTGCCGATGGCGATCACGACGTCGGCGTCGGCGGCCAGCGCGTTCGCCGACTCGCACCCGGTCACGCCGACGGGGCCGGCGTTGAGCGGATGCGAGGCCAACAGGGTGGCCTTCCCGGCGACGGTCTCGACGACCGGCACCTGGTGCGCCTCGGCGAACGCCCGCAGCTCGGCCTCGGCGCCGGAGTAGTGCACCCCACCCCCGGCGATGATCAGTGGCTTCGACGCGGTGCGGATCAGCTCGGCGGCACGCTGCACCTGCCCTCGGTCCGGGCGTGGGCGGGGGATCTCGTGCACGACGGTCTCGAAGAAGCGCTCCGGGAAGTCGAACGACTCGGCTTGCACGTCCTGGGGCAGGGCGAGGAAGGCCGGGCCCCGCGTGGCCGGATCGAGCATGGTCGCGACGGCGTGCGGCAGCGAGTGCACGACCTGCTCGGGGCGGGTGATGCGGTCCCAGTAGCGAGTGACCGGCTTGAAGGCGTCGTTCACCGTCACCGTCGGATCGCCGAAGTGCTCGACCTGCTGCAACACGGGGTCCGGGATCCGGCTCTGGAACGTCTCCCCCGAGATGAGCAGGACCGGCAACCGGTTCGAGTGGGCGACGCCCGCCGCCGTGACCATGTTGAGCGCGCCCGGGCCGATCGAGCTGGTGGCCACCATGATCTGGCGTCCGCGCATCGCCTTTGCGTAGCCGATCGCGGCGAGCGCCATCCCCTGCTCGTTCTGACCGCGCCATGTCGGCAGTTCGTCGCGCGCCTCTTCCAGCGCGTGCCCGAGACACGTGACGTTGCCGTGCCCGAAGATCGCGTAGACCCCGGGGAACAGCGGCACCTCGCGCCCGTCGACGACGGTGCGCTGCGCGATCAGGTACTTCACGATCGCCTGTGCGGTGGTGAGTTGCATGGATACCTCCTCCATCTGCCGACCGGTGCCGGGCACCGACGGCAGGATCAGGTCGTTGGAAGGTCGGGTCGGACGATTCTGGCAGCCCGGTCGATCGCGGCGCCGACGTCGCCGTCGGCCGGGAACAGCAGGGCGCGGCCCACGACGAGCCCGCGGACGTTCGGCACCTGCATGGCACGCTCCCACGAGTCGTACGTCGCCTCGGCGTCGGGGCCGGGCGAACCGCCCAGGATCAGCGCCGGAAGGGTCGTGGTCGCGAGCATGCGCTGCGGATCGCGGCCTGCGGGCACCTTCAGCCACGTCGACGTCGAGGTGCCGCCCAGCCCGGCGCCGACCGCGACGGCGCGCAGGAGCGCGTCGTCGTCGTCGAGCAGCTTCGCCGCGCCCGTCATCGCATTGCGGTGGTACGGCAGCGGCTCGACCATGATCGGCAAGCCGTGGGCCGCGCACCCGTCGACGGCGCGAGCACACGCCTCGAGTGTCGGGGCCGTGCCGGGGTCGTCGTCGGCGATCCGGAGCAGGACCTTGCCGCCGTCGAGCCCGTTCGCGGCCAGGCTCTCGGCGCTGTACGCCGTCATCCGGTCGTCGAGCTCCCATTCGGCGCCGAGCAGGCCGCCGCGATTCATGGTGCCGAACGCGAGCTGCCCCTCGAGCGCACCGAGCAGGGCGAGTTCTTCGAGCACGTCGGCCGAGCCGAGCACCCCGTCGACCCCGGGGTGAGCGAGCGCGACCAGGAGCGCGTCGAGCGCGCGTCGGCGATCGGCCATGACGAACGGGTCGCCCGGTACGCCGAGCGCGCCACGGGCCGTGTGGTCGAACGCAACGATGAACAGCCGGCCGTCACGCAGGAGTGGGCGACGGGTCCGTTCGCGCAGTCGGGCGAGCGCGAGCGACGGGTCGTCGCCGCGGCTCGCGATCAGTTCGGACCAGCGGTCGTCGGTGAGATGGAGGTACTCCATGACGCTCCCTTCAGATGCCGGCCGGCACGCTGCCGCGGTCGAGGACGAGGTCGATGTCGGCGACGTACGGCATGTCGTCGGCGCACATCAGGCGGGCGGCGACGATCGCACCGGCCGCGTTGCCGGCCCGGGCGCAGTCGGCGAGCGGCCACCCCGACAACAGCCCATGACAGAACGCCCCGCCGAAGGCATCGCCGGCGCCCAGCCCGCAGACCGCGTCGACGGGGTACGGAGCGATGCGCTCGCGTTCGCCGTCGGCGGTGGCGACGAGCACGCCGTCGCCGCCGAGCTTGACCACGGCGGCGTCGAGGCCGCGGGCGAGCAACGCGTCGGCGGCGCGATCGGGATCGGACTCGCCGACCGCGACCTCGCACTCGCTCCGGTTGCCGATCGCCATCGTCACGAGGCCGAGCACGCGGTCGAGTTCCCGGGTCGCCGTGGCCGCGTCGGGCCAGAAGCTCGGCCGCCAGTCGAGATCGAGCACGGTGTGCGTGCGCCGCTCGCGCCAGTCGAGCAGCTGGTGCAGGGTCGATCGGCTCGGTTCGGCCGACAGACGCGACGTCGGGAACCAGAAGATCGGCACCGACTCGACCACGGCACGGTCGACGCCGTCCGGCGCGATCGTCATGTCCGGCGCCTGCGGGGCGCGGTAGAAGTCGAGCACCGGTTCTGCCGGGTCCTCCATCGTGGCGAACGCGAGCGGGGTGCGCAGCTCGGGGTGCGTCCCCACGAATCGGGTGTCGACACCGAAGGTGTGCTCGAGGGCATGTCGCACGTAGCCGCCCATCGGGTCGTCGCCCACCCTGGTGAACACGGCGGCCCGGTGGCCGAGCCGGGCGGCGGCGACGGCCACGTTCGTCGCCGTCCCGCCGACCGACTTGCGGAAGGTCTGCACGTCGTTCAGGGGCACGCCGAGCTGCTCGGCGTACAGGTCGACCGAGATCCGGCCGACGGTGAGCAGCTCGAGGTCGGTCACGTCACGCTCCGACGGTGGCGATGTCGAGCGAGCGGAGGAACGCGAGGCTGCGCTCGACGCCGCGGACCGGGCCCTCGCCGAGCGGCGGATCGCCGTCGGTCAGGGCGACGTCGGTCTCCATGACGTACCACCCGTCGTACCCGGACGACTCGAGGACGTCGATCACCTCGGCGATCGGCACGATCCCGTCGCCGAGCGACGGGAACAGCCCCGCCTGGGTCGCCTGCATCAGATCGAGCTCGCCGGAGCGCTCGCGCGCCATCGCGTCGCCGTCGACGTCCTTCAGGTGCACGAGGCCGATCCGGTCGCGGCAGGTCCGCGCGATCTCGACGACGTCGGCGCCACCGATCGTGAGGTGGCCCGTGTCGAACGTGAACTTCGACGAGCACCCGTCGATGAACCGCTGGAAGTCGGCCGCGGTCTCGAGGTCGGTGTCGACGTGCGGGTGCACCACCTGTTCGAGCCCGTGGCCCGCCACGAGGTCGGCCACGCGGTCGAGGTTGTCGAGCAGTTCGGTCCACTCGGCCTCGCTCAGGTCGGGGCGGTGCCAATCGTCGAGTGCCGGCACGGGTGCCGCCACGAAGTAGCGCCCGCCGCACGCCGCCATGTTGCGGGCGATGCGGTCGGCGTCGGCCAGTTGCTCGTCACGGACGGCCGGATCGTGCAGCACGAGCGGGACGAACCCCCCGAGCAGCTGCATGCCGTACTCGGCGAGCTTGGCCCGCTGCGCCTCTGGGTCGGTCGGCAGCCAACCGAGCGCCCCTTGTTCGAAGGCGGTGATGCCGAGGTCGCGCGCTTCGGCGAGCACACGGTCGACCGGCAGCTGCAGGCCCCAACCGGGTGCTTCGCAGATGCCCCACGAGATCGGGGCGGCAGCGACTCGATCGAGGAACGACGGAACGGACACGGGGTCTCCTGGGTGATCGGTGGGTGGTGGGGTCACGGTCGCGCGCCGTCGGCGGTGACCATGGGGCAGCGCGGGTCGGTGGGCATGTCGTCCCACTCGGCGCGGATCCAGTGGTGGGTCGGGTCGTCGCAGAACGCCATCGAGCGTTCACCGCCGGGGCCCGCGAGCACGTTGAGGTAGTACATCGAGTACCCGGGCGCCGCGATGCACGGGCCGTGGTAGCCGCGCGGGATGACGTAGACGTCGCCGTCTCGCACCTCCATCGCGTCGTCGACCCACTGGGACGGGTCGAGGTCAGGACGCTCGCCGGTGTAGGTGCGATGCATCCCGAACCCCTCCCCGGCGTACTCGGTCGAGCCGGCCCGGCCGATCCGGAAGTAGTAGACCTCTTCGTTGTTCACGGGGCACTCGGGCGAGTCGTCGTGCTTGTGGGGCGGGTAGCTCGACCAGTTGCCGTCTGGCGTGTACACCTCGACGCACATCAGCTTGTCGGCGTGAGCCCAGGCCTCCGGGCTCCCGAAGTTCGAGATGCTGCGGGTCGCCTGCCCCGCGCCGCGCACCTCGACCGCGACGTCGGACGCCGGACCGAACCTCGGCGGCAATGCGACATCGCAGCGGGCGGACGGGATCGCGATCTCACCGCCCGACGCGGACGTGATCGTCACGTCGGTGTCGCGGCCCACGTAGGCGATGTCGCTGACGCGAGCGAAGACCGACGTGCGGCCCTCGAGCTCGAATCGTTCGCCGGCGGCCTCGACGACGACATCGGTCGCCGACAGCGGCAGCACGAAGATCTCGGTGTCGCCGGTCGGGAACGTGCGCGACTCGCCGGCGGCGAGCGAGATGACGCGCAGTCCGCAGTAGGTCCAGCCGGCGTCGGCGGGCGTCAGGACGACCTGGTCGTCGCCATGAGCGAGCGAGCCCGAGGGCAGGTGTCGGCGGCTCATCGATCGTCCTACTGCGAGCTCGGGAAGTCGAGTGAGGCGCCGCTCGGCGTGTCGCTGTGCGGCCAGCGGACCGTGACCGCCTTGCCGCGGGTGTAGAAGCGGATGCCGTCGGGGCCGTGGACGTGGTGCTCGCCGAACAGCGAGTCCTTCCAGCCGCCGAAGCTGTGGTACGCCATCGGCACCGGGACGGGGACGTTCACCCCGACCATCCCGACCTTGACGCCGCGCACGAAGGCACGCGCCGCACCGCCCGAGTTCGTGAACACGGCCGTCCCGTTGCCGTACGGGTTGGCGTTGATCAGGTCGATCGCACCCTCGACGGTGTCGGCCCGCAGGACCGACAGCACCGGTCCGAAGATCTCGTTGGTGTAGCAGTCCATGTCGGTGGTGACGCGGTCGATGACGGTCGGCCCGACGAAGAACCCGTCCTCGTGGCCGGACACGACGAGGCCGCGGCCGTCGACCAGCACGTCGGCCCCCTGCTGCTCGCCGGCGTCGATCAGGCCGACGATGCGGTCGCGCGACTCGCGGGTGACGATCGGGCCCATCTGGCTGGAGGGGTCGCGACCGGGTCCGACCTTGACGGCACGGGCCTCGCGCTCGACGTGCTGCATCAGCTGCTCGGCGGCCGAACCCACCGTGACCGCGGCCGAGATCGCCATGCACCGCTCGCCGGCCGAGCCGAACGCCGCGGCGGCGAGGTGCTGGGCCGCGAAGTCCATGTCGGCGTCGGGGAGCACGATCGCATGGTTCTTCGCGCCGCCGAGCGCCTGGACGCGCTTGCCGTTCGCGGTCGCCCGTTCGTGCACGTACTTCGCGATCGGGGTCGACCCGACGAACGAGACGGCCGCGACGTCCGGATGGTCGAGCAGTGCGTCGACGGCCACCTTGTCACCCTGGACGACGTTGAACACGCCGTCGGGGAGCCCGGCGTCGGCCCACATCTCGGCCATCAGCAGCGAGGTCGAGGGGTCGCGCTCGGACGGCTTGAGGACGAAGGTGTTGCCGCACGCGATGGCGACCGGGAACATCCACATGGGCACCATCGCCGGGAAGTTGAACGGCGTGATGCCGGCGCAGACGCCGAGCGGCTGACGGAACGTGTACGAGTCGACATCGGTCGAGACCTGGTCGGAGTACTCGCCTTTCAGGAGCTGCGGGATGCCGCACGCGAACTCGATCACCTCGATGCCGCGCTGGACCTCGCCGGCAGCGTCGGACAGCACCTTGCCGTGCTCGTCGGTGATGGCCTGGGCGAGTTCGCCGGCCCGACGGTTCATCAACTCGCGGAAGGCGAACAGCACCTTGGTGCGGGCGCTGAACGAGGACTGGGACCAGCTCTCGAACGCGGTCGACGCGGCCTGCACCGCTGCGTCGACGTCCGATGCCTCGGCCAGCAGCAGGTCGGCCTGCTGCTGGCCGGTTGCCGGGTTCCAGACCGGGCTGGTGCGGGTCGAGGCGCCGGCCGTGGCCGCGCCGCCGATCCAGTGCTGGATGGTCGCCGTCATGAGTGTTCGTCTCCGTCTCGTGCTGTCCCGATCGCCGGTTCCGAGCCTAGGTCTCGGCGATCGGGATGGTCAATGTTTGTTATGACATTCCGTCAAAGTGCACGGTCACGTCTCGACGATCGACATCTCGATCGAGTAGCTGCGGCCGTCGTAGATCTGTTCGGACACCTCGACCGGACGGCCGGTCGTGTCCTGCATCCGGGACTCGAGCGCCAGCACCGGATCGCCGACCGCCATGTCGAAGCGGGCGGCCTGGTCGGCGTCGGCGACGCGTGCCGACACCTTGCGGGTGACACAGTGCGGCCACACGCCGCGGGCGCGCAAGAGGCGGTACAAGCCGTCGGCTTCGAGCTCGGCCACGGTCAGCTCGCCCGCTGCGTCGACGAGGATCCAGTTCCGCATGAACGCCAACGGCTCGGCTAAAGAGCAGACGCGGCTTTAGACGAGGAGTTAGTGCGGGTAGATTAATGTTGTGATTTAAAGATAGGGTATTTGGCTAAGCGGTGTAGGATGTGAGCGTTGGCTTTAGCCATTGTTGTAGCACGTTTTTATTTTTTTCTTTACGATGTCTAACAGAGTCCGTTCCTGCCATCGATGAGTCGCCCAGAACCAGATAGGGATTAATAAGGCTAGTCCAACTGCCACATAAAGAT
>JAUHYJ010000781.1 GCA_030425785.1 Acidimicrobiia bacterium
CGCCGCGCCGGGCCGATGAGTCAGACTTCGAAGGCGGAGCGCAGGGCCAGGGCGAGGCTCACAGGATCCTCCGTGCCACAGAGCTCGCGGGCCGAGTGCATCGACAGTTGGGGGACGCCGACGTCGACGGTGTCGATGCCGAGGCGGGTGGCCGTGATCGGTCCGATCGTCGAGCCGCACGGCATGTTGTTGCGGCTGACGAAGGTCTGGAACGGTACGTCGGCCGCTTCGCACGCTCGGCGGAACAGCGCCGCGGTCGCCGCCGACGTCGCGTA
This sequence comes from Acidimicrobiia bacterium, assembly GCA_030425785.1. GTDB lineage: Bacteria > Actinomycetota > Acidimicrobiia > Acidimicrobiales > Ilumatobacteraceae > Ilumatobacter. Next base: position 276 of record JAUHYJ010000781.1, read on the forward strand.
GCGCTGGTTGCTGTTGATCTTGATCGCCGGTCCGCGGTTCACGATCGGGCCGTGATCGTGGTCGTGGCGATCCTGGTAGTTCGGGTGGATCGCGTGGGCGTTGTCCGCGGAGATGCAGCTCGACGTGGCGAGCGCCGCCAGGAGCTCGCGGCGGCCGCCGCCGCGCGCCGTGACGTGCCGCTCGAGCACGTGCTCGAGGAACGGGCCTGCGGCACCGGTCGTCGTCGACGACCCGACCTCCTCGTGGTCGTTCGACACGACCATCGCGATCGCGTCGGTCGGCTCGGCCGCGATGAGCGCGTCGACGGCGGCCCACGTCGACACGAGGTTGTCGAGCCGGCCGCCCGCCAGGAGCGACTCGTCGCCGCCGAGCACGGCGGCGGTCTGCACGTCGTAGAGGCACAGCTCCCAGAACGCCGGCGCGTCGCATCCGGCCTCGACCGCGATCCACTCGGCGAAGGTCGAGTCGGCCGTGCCGGTGCCCCACACCGGCCGGAGGTGCTGCTGCGGGTCGAGCTTGAGCCCGTTGTCGTTGACGCCGCGATCGAGGTGCACGGCGAGTTGCGGCACCCGTGCCACGGGTCGCGACACGTCGACGAGCACGTGGGTGCCGTCGGCCAGCGTCAGGCGGCCCGCCACACCGAGGTCGCGGTCGAGCCAGGTGTTGTACAAGATGCCGCCGTAGACCTCGACGTTCAGACAGTTCCAGCCAACAGCCGATTGGTCGGGGGACGGCTTGACGCGCAGGCAGGGCGAGTCGGTGTGCGCGCCGGCAAGTCGGAACGGCGCCTCGGCGCCGAGTCCGTCCGGGGTGCGCCACCCGATGATCGCGCCGTCGCGCACGACGAACCCGTCGGCCGGCAGGTCGTCCCACGCGCGCGCCGACGAGACCTCGGTGAACCCGGCGTCGAGCAGCCGTCCCCGAGCGGTGTCGGCGGCGTGGAAGGGTGAGGGCGACGCGTCGAGGAACGCCCGCAGGTCGTCGATCGTGGGGGAGCGCACCGTCATGTTCAGCCCTTCTGCACGAGGCCCATCGGTAGGCCGGTGCCGCGGAGGAACGAGGTCTCGTTGAGCGTCACGAGCGACCGCACCCCCGACGACGACGCAGCGATCCGGTGGATCGAGGTGTAGTTCGGATAGAAGAAGCCGGGCGGCTCGGTCGGCAGCCCGAGTACGTGGGCGACGTAGGTGTTGATCACCCCGCCGTGACAGACGACGGCGACGTTGTGGCCACGGTGATCGTCGATGATCTGCTCGACGGCCGCGATGACCCGCGCGGAGAACGCCACCGGGTCGTCGAGCCCGTCGACGTTGCCGATGAGGTCGAAGAAGCGCGGGTCGCCCGCCGCCTTGAGCTCCTCGAGGGGGATGTACTCGTTGGCGTTGCGGTCGTACTCGGCGACGTCGTCGACGATGGTCGTGTCGATCCCGAAGGTGGCGGCCAACGGCTCGGCGGTCTGGCGCGCGCGCCGGAGCGGGCTCGCGTACACGGCGTCGATTCGCTCGGACGCGAGGTACTTCGCCATATGCTCGGCTTGCGCACGGCCCTGGGCCGTGAGCGCCGGATCAGCCGGCCCGTCGGTGTTCTCCCGCCGCTCGGGCAGGGCGTGCCGGATCAGCAACAACTCCA
>JAUHYJ010000782.1 GCA_030425785.1 Acidimicrobiia bacterium
CGTCGCTGGCCCTTCTCTATGGCACCACTCGCCCACCCGACCCAGGCGCCACAAGCGGCGAAAGCTGGGCATACGGCGTGAAGCTCGGACCGATGTCCGGCCTCGCCCATATCCTCGTTGAGCCGATGCGACAGTGGGATGGCTCGTGGTATCGTCTCGTCGCGATCGAGGGGTATAGCGGCAACACCGCAAAGGCCGCGTTTTGGCCACTCTATCCGTGGCTGATGGACTGGGGCAGCCGGTTCACCGGCCTTTCACCGGAGACGGTCGGCTACATCATCACCAACATCGCCTTCGCGGCAGCGCTGGTGCTGCTCTATCGCCTGGTCGCGCTCGATCTCGATCAGCCTGTCGCGCGGCGGACCCTGTGGGCGCTGGCGCTCTTCCCCACGGCGCTTTTCTTCACCGCCGTTTACACCGAATCGCTCTTCCTGTTGTTGACGGTTGGCTGCCTGCTCGCCGCCAGGCTGGGAAACTGGTGGGTGGCCGGCATCGTCGGTTTGCTGGCGGCGCTGACCCGATTGAAGCAGATCTGCAACCACCCGGCCCACGCCCTCAAGGACGGCTCGCGCCTCGCCGGCCGCTCCGGCAAGCTGAACCGTTTCGACGAGCTCGTCACCGAGCTGCTCGACGTCGACGAACGGGCCCTGGTGTTCACCCAGTTCCGTGAGATGGGTGAGCTGTTGCAGGTCCACCTCCGCGACCGCTTCGAGCTCGACGCGCCGTTCCTGCACGGTGGCGTCTCCAAGCCGCGGCGCGATCGCATGGTGGCCGAGTTCCAGGACGGCCTCGCGGCGCCGTTGCTGCTCGTATCGCTCAAGGCGGGCGGGACGGGTCTCAACCTGACGGCCGCGAGCCAGGTGATCCACTACGACCGCTGGTGGAACCCGGCGGTCGAGGACCAGGCGACCGACCGAGCATGGCGGCTCGGGCAGCAGCGCACGGTCAACGTCCACAAGCTGGTGTGCCAGGGCACCGTCGAGGAACGGATCGGCCAGGTCATCGACGACAAGCGCGCCATCGCCGATGCGGTGATCGGTTCCGGCGAGGCGTGGCTCTCCGAGCTGTCGACCGACGAGCTCGCCGAACTGGTCACGCTCGAGGTGTCACGGTGAGCAAGCCCCGCACCCCGTTCGGTTCGTCGCTGCCGGGTCGCCTCCCGGCGACGATGATCAAGGTGCTCGCCGCCGAGATGAGCGACCAGCAGCGGTTGGCGCGCGGCAAGCGGTACCACTCCGACGCGGCGGTCGTCGACATCGTGATCGGCCACGGCGTGCTCACCGCCGAGGTACAGGGCTCGCGCCCCGAGCCGTACGTCGTGACGATCGAAGCCGACGGCGGCGACGGTGTGCCCGGCCGTCGTGAGATCTGGGCCCAGTGCACCTGCCCCGACGACGACGGCACCGGCACGGCGCTCTGCAAGCATGGTGTGGCGGCGATGTTCGCGCTCAGCGACGAGGTGTCGATCGAGCCTGAGCTGCTCGAGCGCTGGCGGCGGGGTCGTCGCCGGGCCGCGAACGTCACCGAACTGCCGACGCCGGCCCCGGCCGACGACGCGGACGACGACCATGACGCGTCCGACGACACGCCGTCGGCCAGGGTGATCCCGATCCGTCCGGGTGCCGACCGACGTCCCGAGCCGGTGCCCGATCGGCGCCCGGTCGACGACGGCTGGGCGGCGCTCCCGGCCCTGCTCGCCGCGCCCGGTGGTGCGGCCCCGCCCGCGTTCCCCGACGTCGATCACGTCGACCATCGCAGCCTGCGCGACGAGATGCTGCGCACGGTGCTCGACGACGCGCTCGACCACCTCATGCTCCGCTGGGACTGAGGGACTGACCCCCACCCCCACCCCGTTCTGGTCGGAGTTCTGGCGCGGCCGGCCCGTTCTGGTCGGGATATGTGAC
>JAUHYJ010000110.1 GCA_030425785.1 Acidimicrobiia bacterium
CGCTGAACGTGGGCCGCAAGGGCCGTGCGGCGGAGCCGCCGACGTTCGGGTCGGCGGCCGAGCGGATCGAGCTCGATGCCGGCGCGTTCGGTGCGTCGAACGTGGCGTTCGGTGACCTCCGCAACGCGTTCGGCCGGTCGTCCGGTGGCAGGGTGCTCCGCGGGGACGGCGCCGGTTCGGGTGTGGTGGCGTCGCACGTCGGCCAGATCGAGATCGTCACCGAACCCGATCCGCGGTTGCGCCGAGCGGCGGCCCCGCGGCTCGCGGACGCCGCCTTCGCCGCGGCCGCGTCCGCCGCCGAGTCGCGCACCGCCGAGCGCCCGGCCCCGCGCATGTTCCGTCCCGCCCCTCCGGTCGTCGCGATCCGTGGTGCCCGCCCGAGTCTGCGCCACCACGGCGACGGCTTGTACGACGACCAGGGGCGCCTCCGCTGCCGCTTCGAGTCCGAGCTCACGACGGTGGTCGAGGACGTCGCCGACGCGGCGGTCGTCCTACCGACGCTGGGCTCGGGTTCGTTGCCGGCCGAGGTCCTCAAGGTCGCGCAAGAGGCCATGCTGCTCTCGCCGTGGGCGTCGCGCTGGCTGATCGACGCCGTCGACCCGGGCGGCGACCAAGGATTCGCGACGCTCGCGGGCGCTCGGCTGGACGCCGAGATGCTCCGTCTGTACTCGGCCGACGGTCGCTATGACGCCTCGGGAGCGATCACGGTCTCGACGGCGCCGCGGACGAGCCGGGGGCGTCAGCCGCGCGCCGCATCGATCGATTCGTGGGACGAGCTCTCGCTGACGAACCAGGTCATCGCGCAGCAGACCGCCGCCGAACTCGGCCGCTTCTCGGCCCTCAAGGGCTCACCGCCGAGCCCGGTCGGGGTGACCGCCTGGCGTCAGCCCTGGGTGCCGCTGTGGCTCGAGTGGCGCGTCGAGGTGGTCGGCACCGAGTCGCTCGACGGATGGGAGCTCGACGAACTCGATCTCGAGCTCACCGGCGCACCCGGCACCGACGGGCGCTCCTTCAACTTCGTCGGGAGGTCTCCGGTCAACCGCGGCATGACCCATGCCATGCACACGTCACTGCGCGGATGGCTGTCGGACGAGACCGGTCGCGACGCCGATCTGACCGACGAGCAGATCGATCAGCTCGAGCGCCTGGAGGGCTTCCTGGCGCCGCTCGACGTGGCGAGCGCGTCGCTCGACGGGATCCGCGAGCAACTGCTCGGGATCGACTTCGTCGGCGTCATCGCCACCGCTGCGGACGCCGACGACGACCGGCCCGTCGCGTCGCGCGCCCCGACGCCGTTCTTCGGCGGCAGCATCCGCATCGTCGAGATGCGGCTGGTCGACGCGTTCGGACGAACGCTCGACGTTCCGGTCTCGAACCTCCGCACGCCGAGCTACCTCGAGATCGACGGCGCGGCGTCGAGCGTCCGGATGCGCCCTCGCCTGCAGCACGGCAGCCGGTGGCTGTTCCGCTTCGTCGACCCGACCTGGACGGGCGATCCGGCGCTCGCGCCCGAGGCGTTCGTGAACCAGGTGAATCCGCGCCTCGCCGTCAACCCGGTCGCCGGCTACCTGCTGCCCGATCACATCGATGAGGCGCTCGAGGCGTTCGACCGTGATGGTGCGCCGCTCGGTCAGCTCAGCCACCACGAGATCACCGGGTCCGTGCGATGGGAACCGGCGCCGGGGCGCCCCGTCCCACCCGGCGCCGGTCCGCGCGCCGGGTTGCTCGACGCGCATCCCGGGGCGATGCCGCTCGCCGACATCGCCGCCGGTGTGGTGCGCGCCGACATCGTGCAGCGCAATGCCTCGACGCCCGACGGCGCCGGTGACGGCGACCCGGACGATCCACCGGAGTCGGCGCTGTCGGCGATGTTGCGTTCGATCGACTCGACCCTGTGGTCGGTCGACACCTTCGCGGCCCTCGGTTCGCCGTCGGTCGCCGGCCTGGTCGGCCGCCCGATCGCCGTCGTCCGAGCGAACCTCACGCTCGACGTGCCGGCCGACGTCGACGAGGTCCGGATCACGGCCCCCGGTGGGTCGGTCGAGCGTCAGGCGGCGTTCGACCGCCTGCGCGACACCGCGTTCCCGGTGCGGCTCGGTGACATCCAGCGCAGCGACGACTCGCTCCTCGGGTACTTCGTCGACGACGACTACGACAGGTTCCACGTCGTCGACCGTAGCGTCACCTCGCAGGCACTCGCCTCGGGCCGCCTTCGCGGGCATCTCGGCCTGCTCGGGAGTGTCGTCGTACCCGACGTCGAGCCGGTCGACAACGCCTACGTCTCCGACGAGGACGTGATCTGGGTCCGGCCCGGCACCCCCGTGCAGCTCACGCTGCTGATGCTGCCGGGCGGGCGGGTGCACCTCACGTCGGGCATCCTGCCGCGTAAGCACCTCGCGCTGCAGAACGAGTGGATCTCGGCGCTGCCGCGCATCATGCCGTCGGTCCGGGTCGGGCCGGTGCTGGTCGATCCCGCCGAGATCCGTCTGCCGAAGGTCGACCTGCTCGGCGACAAGCAGCAGTTCACCAGGCGCACCGGGCCGTTGACGTGGCGCGACGATCCCATCGTCGCCGCCAGCCAGGCAGCGCTGCTCCCCAGGACTCCCCACGAGATCCAGGAGGGCTGGATCCGCATCATCGAGGAGGAGGCCGGGTCATGACGCGTCTGCTGCGACCGCGTCCCGTGGCGCCCACAGGCCCCGGTGAGCCCGTCGGGGCCGAGACCTCGTCGGCGCACCGGGCGCTCGCCGCGAGTCGTGCCGGACGGTCCGGCAGTCAGCGACGGCTGGCGCACGTCGGTGTCCGCAGCGCCGTCGACGACCCGTTCGCCGTCGACGCCGTGTTGCGGACCCGTCTGCCCGACGCCGCGCCCACCGACGACGACCCCGACGGTCACGACGACGATCGTGACGGCGCCGACGACCCGGCCGCCCTCGCCGGCGGCGATCCCGGCGCCGGCGCCCGCGGGCTGTCACCGCTCGACTTCGCCGGCACGGGCGCTTTCGCCGCCGCGCCGGACGTCATGCGCTGGGTACCGATCGGCCCGTCCGTCGTCCGGCTCGGCCAGGCCGACGGACGCCCGCTCGTCACCGGCCGCATCAGCGATCTCCAGGTGTCACCCGATGGTCGGCGCCTGTATGCATCGTCGGCCAAGGGCGGGCTCTGGTACTCGGGCGACGCCGGCGCCACCTGGGACCCGGTCGGCAACTGGGCCAACGCCGCCCGGGGGCCGGGTGGCAACCTGAGCGGGCTGGCGATCGGGGCCATCCTGGTCACCTTCGGGGCGACCGCGGCCCAGGACCACGTCGTCGTCGGCACCGGTGAACTCACGCCGTTCCAGACCCAGCACGGCGCCGGTCGGGTCGGCGGTATCGGCATCCTGTCGGCCGTCGGGCCCGCGACATGGCAGCTCGGCAACCCGGCCTGGAACGTGTCGACCGGGACGCTCGCCGTCGGCGGCCTGGTCCCGGCGCCGGCCAACCCCAACGCCTTGTTCGGGCTCGGGGTGTACCGGCTGGTGCGCCGCCCCGGTTCGATCGCGGGCACGACGGCTCCGGGCGCGACGCGCGACATCATCGTCGCCTGCACGAGTGCCGGTGCGTTCGTGGGCGCCGCCGTCGCGGGCGGGTACCAGTGGCGGCCGGTGACCGGCACCGCCGGATCGGCCGTCACCGATGCCGTCTGGATCCCGAACGGGGCGAACGGCCGGCTGTTCCTGACGCGGCAGGGGAACGGGGTCGACTTCTACGACGACATCGTCGATCCGACCGTGCTCGTGGCCGCCAACCCCGGCTTCACGCACACGCCCAACCCGGTGCTCGTACCACCCGTCCCACCGGCCGCCGCCGCGCCGCTCGCACACAGCCGCCGCGCCAGCCTGGCGACGAACGACAACTCGTCGGTCGTGTACGTCCTCGGCGAGCTGCCGGGCCCGCAGGTGGGCATCTGGCAGATCCCGAACCCGACTGCAGCCGTGGCGGCAGTGCGCGCCAGCGGGCCGTCGGTCGATCCGTCGATGACCTACGCCAACCTCTGGAGCAGCGCCGGCAACAACCTGTACGCGCACGGGTTCGACGCCGGTGGCACCGGCGTGGGGACCGACCAGCTGTTCATCGGCGGGGCCGGCATCCGCAGCTCGTTCTTCGGTGGGCAGACCCGTCCGAACGCGAACTTCACCGCGTCGCTGTGGGGGTTCGACATCGCGGTCGTCGCCGTCGGAGCGGGGCCCGGTGCCCTCACGCCGATCGCCGGCGTGTCCGACGTCGCCGGAGCGCGAGCCGACATGGGCGGCCTGATCGGCAACAACGTCCATGCCGACATCCATCAGATCCACGTCGACTCGTTCGCGGCGACGCCGACGTCGTTCACGATCGTCGGCAACCTCGCGACGATCACCGTCGCCAGCGCTGCGGGCCTCGGCGTCGGTGACGTCGTCACGGTGGCCGGCACCGCCAACCCGGTGCTCGACGGCTCGCACACCGTGTCCGCGGTGACCGCGACGACCTTCAGCTATCCACTCGCCAACGCCGACATCGCCGCGACGCCGACCGGCGGCACCGCGACGGCGCGCACCGTCTGGGTCGGCTGCGACGGCGGTGTGTACCGGTCGCAACGCGGCGGCGCGGTCCACACCTTCCAGCCACGGCACTCGGGCCTGAGCGTGATCGAGGCGGGGTACGTCGCCAACCACCCGACGTCGCGCCAGTACGTGATGGTCGGCTCCCAGGACAACGGGGTGGTGATGCGCGTCGGTGAGACGGTCTACGAGCACGTCCTGTACGGCGACGGCGGTGGTGTCGCGTTCCATCAGAACGCCTCGCAGGACGTGATCGGGCAGTGGACGGCGGCCCAGTGGCGGGTCCTGCCCAACCGGGGCACCAATGCCAACACCCAGACCCAGCGCGCACGGGGCCAAGGTGCCTGGGTGTCGATGCCGTCAGCGGGCGGCGCCTCGTTCTACTCGGGGGTCGCCGCCAACGGTCAGCGCATCGCGCTCGGCACCGACCGGGTGTTCCTCGCGGACAGTCCACGCATCCCGCAGGATCTGGCGAACTGGCAGATCCTGCCGGTCGGCGCCGCTGCGCCGCCCGTGGCCGCGACGGCGCCGCTCGGCCCGGGGACGACGCCCGGACTCGGTCGCGTGCACACGGTGAAGTGGATCGACAACACGAACCTGGTCGCGCTCTACTCGCAGGGTGTCGTGCTGTACAGCGAGGCGCCGGTCGGTCAATGGACCGGCACCGTCGTCCTGCCGATCGCCGCCGGCGGCGACTTCTTCAACCCGCCGGCCGTGACGGTCGTCCCGACCGATCTCGCTCCCGTCCCCGGCCTGACCGCAGGCAGCGTGTACCTGACCACGGCGACCCGATCGACCATCGCCGACCCCGCGGGTGGTCCCGCGATCACCGACACGGCCTTCATGTACGACCGGGCGACGAACACGCTCAGCGGCCTCGGACTCGACGGGGGAGGAGGAACACCGATCGACCCGGCGTCGTCCGTCGTCGTCGACCGCCCGCCCGCACCGGCGAACCACGTCGTGTACGTCGGTACCGCCACCGGTGTGCAACGGCGCGACCCGACCGTGCCGCCTGCGCCGCCCGGCTTCGTCTGGACGCCGATGGTCAACGGCACGCCCGACACGGCGGTGCAGGACCTCGCGATCTGGACCGACCCCGGTGGCGCCGCGGCGCCTCGTCTGCTGCGCGCCGCACTCCAGTCCCGCGGAGTCTGGGAGGTCGACCTGAGCGCCGCGGCGGAACCGCAACGCACCTACGTGCGCACGCACACCTGGGACGCGCGCCGGCAGTTGCCGACCCCGATGGCGAACCCGCGGCTCCGTCCGGCGGCCGTTGCGCTGCCCGCGCTCGACAGCCCGGACATCGTCGTGCGGCCGGCGGTCCCCGCCGCACCGCCGCGTTGGCGCGGCCCCGACATGACGGCCGACACCCCGTTCTCCCGGTACCAGCTCTGGACGTTCCAGACGGCGTTCCGCTGGCGCTGGCCCAGCGTGGTCGCCGACGGGCGCATGACCGACGCCTTCCAGGAGCTGGTGACCAGGGAGCGGACGATCCAGGGACGGGCTGGCACCAGCGTCGACCGGGCGCTCTGGGACGATGTGGTGGGAGCGACGGACGACGCCGGCGACCTGTTCGTCTACCGCGCCCCGTGGACCGATGTCGGCAACCCGACCCTGCCGGCGACCGAGGTCGACCTGATCGACCTCGTGATCCCGCGGCGTGACTCCCGCGGGGTGTGGTTGGTGTACCGCGAACCGAGCGTCGTCGAGGTGTTGATCCACCACCGAGACACCCGTCCGCTCGACCCGGGTGCGCCGCCGCCGCTGGTGCCGCAGCGGGCGCACGCCACCCTGCTCTGGCGGAGCAGCCCCTCGCAGGCCGCCCTCGTCGGCGCCGACACGTCCGGCATCGTCGCCTACGTGCGGAGCCTCGTCGGAGGCGGCGCCGCGCTGCCCGTCCCCGCCGGTTGGAACGTCGAACAGACGGCGGCCGGCAGCGCGCTCCACCAGCTCACGGTCCCGTTGAGTGCCCGCATGCCACGAGCGGTGCCGATTCCGCTCGACCTGTCGATCGGGAACGGGCCGGGCCAGGTGCCGTTCGCCCACAAGTTCGTGCTGCTGATCGCCGTCGTCGGCTCGTCGGTCGACCAGTTCGGCGCCGCGCCCGCCGGCGCGACCGACACCCCGGCGAACCTCGTCCGCAACTGGCCGCACGCAGCTGCCCGTCTCCTCAACGTCTCCACCAGACCCTGAACCCGCCGGAGCAACCACCGTGAGCGTCGAACCACCAGAGCGTCCTCGATCCGGACCGGACCCGGAGACCACGTCGACCGTCGACGACTGCTCGTCGGCCGACCCCGCGGGCAGCCACCGCCGGACGGCATCGGACCCTGACGACGGCTGCGAGCTGCCCGATCTCGACGCCCGGGAATCGGACCGGTCGTCGTCGCGGAAAGCCGCTGGGCCGACCAAGCGGCGACCGGGACGTCGGCGGATCGACCGCCGATCGGACGAGGTGGCCGAGACGCGGCTGGACGACGGTCGGGCATGACCCGCATCGTCGAGACGGTGTCGCTCGGGTCGGCCGACACCGGAGGCGCGACCGCGACCGTCAACGAACCGAGCGTGGCGTGCTCCGGCCGCCGGATGATGGTGGCCGGGAACTGGTATGCGTCGCGGTCGACCGACGGTGGCGACACGTGGACGTTCGTCAATCCGTTCAACGAGTTCCCCGCCGGTGCCGGGACGTTCTGCTGCGATCAGCTCGTCACCTACGTGTCGTCGCACCGGCTGTGGGTCTGGCTCCTGCAGTACCGGGTGGAGGGCGACGGCAACATCTTCCGAGTGGCGGTCAGCTCGACGGGGGCGCCGGGTACCTGGACCTGGTGGGACACCGCCCCGACCGACATCGATGCCGGATGGTCCGGTCTGTGGTTCGACTATCCCGACCTGATCGCCGGGCCCGATCATCTGTGGGTGTCGTTCAACCTCTACCGGGTGAGTGACTCGGGTTGGCAGCGAGCGGTGGTGATGCGGTACGAGCTCGCTGCGCTGGCGGCGCGCGGCGCGCTCGAACGGGCCGCGTGGTCGACCGAACGATCGGGCGGTCTCCGCTTCGCACGTGGGGCCGGCCCGACGATGTGGTTCACCGGTCACGGCGACGACGCCGAGACGGTGCACCTGTTCTCGTGGGCCGCCGGTGACCAGCACGTCGACGAGTTCACCGCCACCGTCACGCCGTGGAACGAGACGGACTATGCATCGATCGTGCCCGACGGCGCCGACTGGTTGGCTCGCACCGATGGCCGGATCACCGGCTGCTGGCTCGACCGCGACCACCTCGGTCTCGCGTGGAACGCCGGTGCCGACGCTCACCACGATCACCCCTTCGTCCGCGTGGTCCGCCTCGACCGCGGCACGCTGGCGCTCGTCGACGAACCCGACCTGTGGGCAGCCGACCGGGCCTGGGCGTACCCGGCGGTCGGGCTCAATCGGCGCGGCGACGTCGGGATGGCGGCGTTCTGCGGTGGCGGCGCCGTGCCGGTCACTCATGCCGTCGGCACGTTGCGAGACGGACGTTGGGACATGACCGGCGCGGCGGTGTCGACGCACGGCCCGGCGAACGCGGCGTGGGGCGACTACATCGAGGTGACCCCGCACCCGTCGCGCACGACCTACTGGCTCTCGTCCGGTTTCACGCTGCAGGGCGGGTCGGGGCGCACCGACATCGTGCCGCACGTGGTCACGTTCGCGCCCTGACGACCGGACGATGCGGGCTCCGACGCCCATCTCCGTGCGGCGGCGCAATACAGTGGTCGCAACGAATCGTCGAGCCGCAGGGGAGCGGCCGACCGAACGGGGGACAACGTGACCGACGTCGACGACACGCAGGACATGCACGTCAAGATGAAGATGGCGACCGACGCCGCCATCTGGGCGCCGGGTGGCCCGGTCGAGGACTGGACGACCGACTACGACATCCGCGACGCGGGCTACATCGAGAACCCGGTCCCGATCTGGGCCGAGATGCGCGAGAAGTGCCCGATCGCCCACACCGACCGACTCGGCGGATCGTGGAACCCCACCAAGTTCGACGACCTGCGCGCGCTGGCGAAGATGGTGCCCGAGCTGAGCTCGCGTCAGGTGCTCGTCATGCCGCCGGCACCCAACGCGCCCGAGATGTCGCGGTACGAGCAGATGATCGCGGCCGCGCCGATCACGGCCGACCCCCCCATCCACGGCTGGACCCGCCGCATGCTGCTGCCCGCGTTCGCCCCCAAGGCCGTCGAGCAGTACGACTCGTTCACCGAGGAGCTCTGCCACGAGCTGATCGACGGGTTCATCGCCGACGGGCAATGCGACGGGGCAGTCCAGTACTCCCAGCAGATCCCGCCGCGCGTGATCGCTCACATCATCGGCGTCGACCCCGGCATGGCCGACCAGTTCGTCGAATGGGTCAACTTCGTGCTCGGCGACGGCCTGCACCACCCCGAGCTGCGCCTCAAGGCGCGCGATGAGATGCTCGCCTTCATCGGCGCCGAGGTCGCCCGACGCCAAGAGGATCCGCAGGACGACCTGCTCACCCAACTCCTGTTCATTGAGCTCGACCATCCCTACGCGCAGATCACGCCCGAGGTCGTCGTCGGCATCACCGTGGAGCAGCAGCATCGGGGTCTCGATGCGGTCGGCA
>JAUHYJ010000111.1 GCA_030425785.1 Acidimicrobiia bacterium
GGAACGGCCGGTGTTCTGGTCGGGTTGCTGGTCCTGATGTGGACCGATCTTCCGACCAGTTTGGAACGGCCGGTGTTCTGGTCGGGTTGCTGGTCCTGATGTGGACCGATCTTCCGACCAGTTCGGAGGATGTGGGTCAGCTGATGGCGCCGAGGGCGGCGTCGTAGTCCGGCTCGTCGGCGATCTCGCCCACCAGCTGGGTGTGCTTGACCTTGCCGTCGGCACCGACGACCACGACCGCGCGGGCCATCAGGCCGGCGAGCGGGCCGTCCTGGAGCTTGACGCCGTAGGTGTCGGCGAAATCACCACGGAAGCCCGAGCCTGTCTTCACGTTCTCGATGCCCTCGGCGCCGCAGAAGCGGCCGGCGGCGAACGGCAGGTCCTCCGACACGCACAGCACGACGGTGTCGTCCATGCCCGCGGCGCGCTCGTTGAACGTGCGCACGCTCTGCGCACAGGTGGGGGTGTCGACGCTCGGGAAGATGTTGAGCACGACGTTCTTGCCGGCCAGCGAGTCGGACGAGATCTCGGACAGATCCGAGCCGACGAGCGAATAGCCCGGGGCGTCGGAGCCGACGGCGGGGAGCTCGCCGTTGGTGCTGAAGGGGTTGCCGCGGAGTGTGACTTGTGCCATCTGCGCAGTCTGGCACGAGGCCAGGTCAGACCGCACCCCCGCGACGCAGGTTTCGGGCGTTGACCGCGACGACGAGCACGAGCGAGATGCCGACCGCCCACCACGAGTACCGCTGGACCCAGCCGACGAAGCGTTCGAGCTGGTCCTCGAAGAGCAGGGCGAGCACGCGGATCAGCGCGAGCCGCACGTAGATGCCGATCGCGACCAGCACGAACACCCGCTTGAGCGGTGTCCGCCGGATGCCCGAGAGCGCGCCGAGCAGATTGCTGCCGACGAAGAACGGGATCGCGAACCAGTGCGCCCGGTCGTACAGCCGGTTGAACTGCTGGATCGCCTCGTACGTGACGCCGAGGTACTTGGTGAACCAGCCGAGCACGACGTCGCCGTAGGCGCGACCGATCATGTGGGTCACGAAGAAGGCGGCAGCGATGCGAAGCGGCGCGATGGTCCAGTACGCGGGCTCCCACACGTCGGCGCCGAGCGACAGCACGAGGTAGCGGTTGCGTGAGCTGAAGACCAGCAGTGACCACGGCCCCCAGTCGAGCAGCTTGGCCCAGAAGATCCCGCCGATGTTCGTGAACGCCACGAGGATCGCGAACGCCACCAGCGTGAGCGGCGCCCAGGCGGGGCGCTCGTGCTCGTCGACGACGGCGGCGGTGGTCACCGAGCCGACGCTATCCGTTCGCTCCCGCATCGACGTCGAACGAGCCACCGGCCCCGACGTCGATGTCGATGACGCCGATGTCGTCGTCGAGGTGGCCGTGGCGTCGGGCGACGTTCCAGGCGGCCTGGCGGGAGCCGTCGTGACCGAGCACGGCGAGCAGGAACGGTGCCCGGTCGATGCCCACGACCGTCGCCGGCGTGCGCGCCGTCACGGTCGCCGTCCGCGGCACGTCGGCGAGCAGTGCGATCTCGCCGAACGAGCCGCCGCGCCCGATCGACGCGACCAGCCGGTCGGCGATCGAGACGTCGAAGTGGCCGTCGGCGACGACGTAGAATCGGTCGCCCACATCGCCTTCGACGATCAGCGCGGTGCCCGGTTCGACCTCGATCTCGTCACCGGCGCGGGCGACGTCCTCGAGTGCGGCCTGGGGGAGCGGCGCGAACAGCGGGACCCGCGGCAGGAGCGACATCGCGACGACGGGGACGTCGGCCGCGTCGTCGGCGTGCCGCAGCGGCCGGGCGAACGCGACGAGCTGGAGCAGGAAGAACACCGCGACGCCGGCCAGTGCGAGCCGCGGGCCCGACACCGCGATCGCCGCCTGGGTGACGAGCGAGCCGGCGATGAGGCCGGTGCCGGCGCTCACCTCGAGCAGGGCGTACACGGCGCCGAGCGTGGACGGCGGTGCGGATCGGTGCAGGAGGACGTCGGCGAGCACGTCGATCAGCGACCGGGCGATCCCGATCACGGGGAGGAGCAGGAACGCGGCGACGGCCGTCAGCGCGCCCGAGAGGATCGCAGACCCGATGGCCAGGACGGCCAGCGCCACGAGGATCGGTTGCGACTGGCGAGGCCGGGCCGCGATCCGGCCGGCGATGGCGACGCTGGCCAACCCGCCGACGCCGACCGCGGTCATCAGCCAGCCCGGGCCACCGTCGCCGAGGCCGAGTTCCTCCTCGGCGATCACGACGACGACGATGTCGAGGGCGCCGACGACGAAGAACTGGCTGCCGGCGAGTGCCAGCACGGCGAGCGCCCCGGGGCGTCGGCGCAGCTCGCGCAGCGCGCCTGCGGCGACGTGCCAGGTGCGGACCGGCTCGTCCGGCGCGGCCGCCGGCGGGTTGATCGGCCGTGGCAGTACCGACACCGCGACGGCGGCGACGGCGAGCACCGCGCATCCCGCAAGGGTCAGCCCCGGCCCGCCGACGGCCAGCAGGACACCGCCGAGCGCCGGGCCGACGAGGCCGCCGATGTTCTCGCACCAGCCGTTCAGGAGGTTGCCGACGGTCAGCTCCCGCGACGAGCGCACGATGCCCGGCAGTACGCCCGCGCCGGTCGGCCGGATCGTGGTGACCGCCCCGATCGACAGTGCGGCGGGAGCCACCACGGCCGCAGTGGGCAGGTCGTTCGCGACGGCCAGCGCGGCGACCGCGTAGCCGGCTGCCTGGACGGCGAAGCCGAGCGTGCGGACCAGTTGCGGCGGGTAGCGCGTGGCGAGGGTGCCGGCGAAGGGCCCGCAGAGGACGTACGGGACGATCAAGGCGATCGAGGCGATGCCGGTCGCCGCCGCGCCGTCGCGTTCGTACGCGGCGACGAGGACACCGAGCACGACCATCCACTCCGCGGTGACGGACGTGAGGAAGGCGAGTTCGTGGCGAACCAGATCTCGATTCCGCCACGCGGAGCGGGTCGCCGTGGCCGCGGCCGTCTTCGCCATCGGGGAACTCTCGCACACGGAGGGTGGACGACCGCTGCGTTACGGTGACGCGTCATGCGAGGGTTGATGCAAGACGTCCCGCTCACGATCACTCACCTGTTCGATCGGGCCGAGCAGTACCACGGTCACAAGCCGATCGTCACGGCGACCGGCACGGGTCGTGAACGCACGACGTACGCCGGCTGGGCCGAGCGAACGCGCCGCCTCGGCGGGGTGCTCGACACGCTCGGGATCACCGAATCCGGTCGCGTAGCGACGTTCGGGTGGAACACGGCTCGGCACCTCGAGCTGTACTTCGCGGCCCCGTGCACCGGCCGCGTGCTGCACACGCTGAACATCCGGCTCTTCCCCGACCAGCTGACGTACATCGTCAACCACGCCGACGACGAGGTGATCTTCGTCGACCGGTCGTTGCTGGCGCTCCTGGCGCCGCTGCTGCCGACCTTCGAGCGGCTCCGGCACCTCGTGCTCATGGACGACGGCCAGGGCGATGTTCCCGACGATCTGGCCGGCCATGAGCTGCTCGACTACGAGGAGTTGCTGGCCGACGCCGACCCGGTCGAGTTCCACGTCGACGACGAGCATCGGGCGGCGAGCATGTGCTACACGAGCGGCACCACCGGCAACCCGAAGGGCGTGCTGTACAGCCACCGCAGCACCTTCCTGCACACGTTCGGCGCGATGACCGTCGACTCGCTCGGCGCCCGCGAATCCGACGTCATCATGCCGGTCGTGCCGATGTTCCACGCCAACGCCTGGGGGCTCGCGCACGCCGCCGTGGCCGCCGGGGCGTCGCTCGTCATGCCCGGTCCCGATCTGTCAGGCAAGGCGCTCGCCGACCTGATCGTCGAGGAACGCGTCACGGTCGGCGCCGGGGTCCCGACGATCTGGATGCAGGTCCTGCCCGAGCTCGAGGGTCGTGACACGTCCTGCCTGCGGTCGATCCCGTGCGGCGGCTCGGCGGTCCCGAAAGCGCTCTCGAAGGCGTACCGCGAACAGCTCGGGCTCCCGATCCTGCAGGCGTGGGGGATGACCGAGACCAGCCCGATCGCTGCGGTGTGCCACCTCGACGTCGACGAGGAGACGCTGCCCGTCGACGAGCAGGACGAGCTGCGCACGATGGTCGGTCGGATCAACTTCGGCGTCGAGATGCGCGTCGTCGACCCCGACACCCAGGCGCCCGTGCCGTGGGACGGCGAGTCGAGCGGCGAGCTGCAGTGCCGTGGCAACTGGATCGCCGCGACGTACTACGACGACGAGCGCGCCGGCGACAGCTTCACCGACGACGGCTGGCTCCGGACCGGTGACGTCGCGGCCGTCGACGAGCGCGGCCGGATCCGGCTCGTCGATCGCACGAAGGACCTCATCAAGTCGGGCGGCGAGTGGATCTCGTCGGTCGAGCTCGAGAACGAGCTCATGGCCCACCCCGGCATCGCCGAAGCCGCGGTGATCGGGGTGCCGCACCCGCGCTGGTCGGAGCGCCCGCTCGCGTGTGTGGTGCCGGTCCCGGGCGCCGAGGTCACCAAGGACGACGTGCTCGCCTACCTGGTCGACAAGGTCGCGAAGTGGCAGCTGCCCGACGACGTGGTCTTCATCGACGAGGTGCCCAAGACGAGCGTCGGGAAGTTCTCCAAGAAGACGCTGCGAGATCGCTTCGCCGATCACCAGCTGCCGACCTGATCGCACCCGCGCTGCCGCTCGGCATCGGCGGTTGACGGCCGTCGCGGGAGCAGCCGCCGCTAGCCTCAGACCGCCCGCAGGGGCTGCCACGATGAGCACGTTCGACCCCGCCGCCGGCCTCCGGCCCACCGATGCCACCCTGTCGGCGCGCGCCTATCTGCAGGCACTGTGGCGCCGTCGGGACTTCGCCGTCGCCATGCCGGCCGAGACGATCCGGTCGCGGCATCAGAACACCTTCCTCGGCAACGTGTGGCACCTCGGCAACCCGCTGCTGACCGTCGGGGTGTACCTGATCGTGTTCGGCGGGCTGCTCGGCGCCGATCGCGGCATCGACAACTACCTGCTGTGGTTGACCGTCGGCGTGTTCACCTACCGGCTCACGTCGTCGTCGGTGCTCGGCGGGTCGACGGCGATCACGTCGAACCAGGGGCTCATGCGGGCGCTGAAGTTCCCGCGTGCGCTGCTGCCGATCTCGGTCGTGATCGGCGAGATCCTCACCTTCGGGTTCGAACTCGCCGCGATCGCGGTCGTCGCCGTCGCCACCGGGCAGGGGCTCTCGAGCCGGTTGCTCGCACTCCCGTTCGTGCTGGCGGTCCACACGATGCTCAATCTGGGCGGAGCGTTCATCGCCGCCCGCCTGAGCGACGGGTTCCGAGACATGCAGCAGATCATTCCGTTCCTGTTCCGTCTCCTCCAGTTCGTGTCGGGCGTCATGTACCCGATCGGCCGGTATGCGGACAGCGACCACGCGTGGCTACACCGCTTCGTCGTGTGGAACCCGATCGTGCACATCCTCGAGATGTATCGCTGGGTCTTCATGGCCGCTCCGGTCGATGTCCCTGCGGCGCTGCTGAGCATCGGGACGAGCGCCGCCGTGCTCGTCTTCGGGTTCCGGTTCTTCGTGGCAGCCGAGCACCGGTACGGACGGCCGTGAGCGAGCCCGCACCGGTCGCAGAAGGGCACACCCCGCTGTCGCTCCGCGTCTCGGACGTGCACATCGACTACGAGGTCTTCGGTGATCGGCGCGCCGGTCTGCGGTCTCGGTTCGCCGACCGGAATGCGTCGGGTCGCAGCCTTGTGCACGCAGTTCGCGGTGTGTCGTTCGACGTCACCGAAGGCGAGTCGGTCGGGGTGATGGGCTCGAACGGCTCGGGCAAGTCCACCCTGTTGGCAGCGATCGCCGGCGTTCTCCCGGTCACGTCCGGGGAGATCCTGGTCGCCGACGAGCCGAAGCTGATGGGTGTCGGCGGGGCGCTGATCGGTTCGGCGTCGGGCTACCGGAACATCCGGCTCGGATGCCTCGCGATCGGGATGAGCGCCGACGAGGTCGACGAGCGGATCGACGACCTGGTCGCGTTCACCGAGTTGGGCGATGCGATCCACCGGCCGCTGAACACCTACTCGTCCGGCATGCGCGCCCGGGTGTACTTCGTCGTCGCGACCGCGCTGACGCCGCGCATCTTGCTGATCGACGAGGCGCTCGCGGTCGGCGACCGGCACTTCCGCCGCAAGTCGAGGGAGCGGATCGCCGAGATCATCGGCGCCGCCGGCACCCTGTTGATGGTGAACCACTCGCTCGGCGAACTGGCGAACTACTGCGAGCGCGGCATCTGGCTCGAGCAGGGTGAGATCCGCGCCGACGGCCCGATGGACGATGTCGTCGCGGCCTACTCGGTCGACGACTGACCGATCGCCGCGATCGCGTCGGCGACGGTCGGCCCGAGCCCGACGAGCCCGTCGGACACGACCGCGATGCCGTACAGGCGCGGGACGGCCGCCGCCGACGTCCCGCGTACGGTGATCGGTCGCGCCCAGGCCACGCCGTCGTCGACGACGAGTGGCGTCATCGGGCCGAACTCGACGATCGAACCGTTGGCGTTGAGGAGGGTGATCGCCTGCGCGAGCTGCGGATCGGCGTCGATCGCGCTCTGCGCGACCTGCGGGCCGAGGAGCGCCTCGCCGGCGGGGACGACGACGTCGAGCGCCGGCGTCGGACCGTGGACGCCGATCGCCAGGCCGGCGAGCTCGTCGCGACTCGACGTGGGCTTGTCCGCCGCGCCCGGTCCGTACGTGCGCACGGTCGAGAACCCGTCGGGGCCGAACACGTCGACCGCAGGTGCCGGCCCGCTCGACTCGCCACCGACCGTCGTGGCGGCCGCGGCACTGACCGCCCACCGGTCGGCGCCGTTGAACAGCTGCTCGACGTCGTCGACGTGGTAGCGACCGAGCATCGCCGTCTGCACGCTGAACAGGTCGACCGGGAAGCGCAGCTGTGCGGCGAGCTCGTCGGGGAACGTACTCATCGGCTCGAACAGACCCGGGAAGATGTCCGCCCAGGCCGCGACGATCGGGTCGTCGCCGTCGTCGGTGCGGTAGAGGTGGACCGTCCCGTCCTGGGCGTCGACGGTCGCCTTCACCGATGCTCGGATGAAGTTCTGCTCGCTCCGCGACAGCGGCGTACCCGATGGCTGGCCCTGTGGGACGAACTGTGCGTACGGGTAGGTCGCCGCCGTCGTGTAGGCGTCGACGACCCACGTCACCCGACCCTCGTCGAGGACCGGGTACGGATCGCTGTCGAGGGTGAGGAACGGTGCGATCGATCGGATCCGCTCGTCGAGCCCGCGGCGGTACAGCAGCTGGGCATCCGGGCCGAACTCGTTCGTCAACAGCGGCTGTGCCTCGCCGGTCGCGAGTGCGAGCGTCAGACGACGGAACGTCGAGCTGACCGGGACACCCTCGCCATCGAAGCGCAATCCGTCGAACTCCTCGCGCCGGGTGTCGACGACCACGTACCAGCCCTCGGTGCCTTCGCCGAAGTAGAGCGGAGCGTGCGCGACGCCGAGTTCGTCGTCGACCACGACCGGCCGTCCATCGGCGTCGATCTCGTCGGCGGCGACGGTCACCACGCCATCGCCGTGGGTGTAGACGAGATGGCGCTGGACCCACCCCTGTTCGGGGATGTCGTTGCGGTTCGCGGTCCGCGCCGCCAGGAATGCCGGCGCTCCGTCGGCGTCGCTGCCGGGAACCAGGTCGACGTCGTTGATCCGGGTGCCCGGGGTACCGGCGAGCACCTGCAGGGCGCTGACGAGCTGCGGTGTCGTGAACAGCGGGATCGAACCCGGCCCATCCGGATCGATCGCGGCCTCGGGGTCGATCCCGTCCCGGAGCGGCACCGAGTCGACCGGGACGTCGTCCAGACCGTAGGCGGAGCGTGTCGCGTCGAGGTTGTGCTCGATCGACCAGAGCTGCCGCTCCGCCTCGGCCGGGGCGACGAGCAGCCGCTCGGCCATGGCCGGTGCCGCGTACAGACCGACACCGTGGACGATCGCCACTGCGGTGCCGACCACCACGACCGGGCGCCACTGTCGCGTCCTCGACGCGGTCACGACGACGAAGCCGAGCGCCAGACAGGACAGCGCTGCGATCAGGAGCGCCGGCCGAGTGACGTCGACCTCGGTGAACCCGGGGCCGTCGAACGCTCCGATGCGGTTCGTCGCCGTCGCGGAGCGAGCGATGACGAACTCGTGGAACGCCTGGGCGGCGAGCAGCGCCGTCGCGAGCAGCGAGAGGTGGATCACCGCCGCCGGCGAGCTCCGTCGTTCGCCCCGGGGCGAACGGAGCGCGCCCGAGGCGGCGTGGCCGAACAGCGCGACCCCGATCGTCACGAGGAGCAGTTGGCGGACGAACGAACTGGCGGTCGTGAGGAGCGGGAGACGGAACAGGTGGAAGCCGAGGTCGCCGCCGATCTCGGGCGCCTCGACGCCGAGGTCGGGGCCGTGACGGAGCAGCAGCCAGTCCTGCCAGCTCGACCCCGCCGCCCGTCCGATGTGCCAGACCAGATAGATGGTGAGCCCGATCAGCACCCACCGGTGGGCCGGCCCGACACGTTCGTCGTAGCGTTGCCACCATCGGTGGAGCGGTCCGTGGTCGACGCGGGCGAGCCGCAGGACCAGCCACACGGAACCGCCCAGCACGACGGCGACGACGATCGCCGCCGCCACACCCACCTGGAGCTGGGCGGCGGTGCGGCGCGACCACACAGGTGCGTCGGTCACGAGATCGAGCCACCAGCGGTCGAGCAGCGTCCGGGCGAGCGAGCGGAGCAGCTGCCAGGTCACGTAGACCGCGATGACCGCCACGACCGCCCGACGCTGCGCCGGTGTCCGTCGCTCGAGGAACTGGACGATGGGGAGGCGCGGCGCGACCCGTGTGGACACGGCCCTGAATCTACGGCGCTCGACGTTCGCCGCCGCACCTTGACGGTGAGACACTTTTCGCCATAGTGTCTCATCCGATGGGGACCCCGGCCGAAACCCGCGTGCTCGACGCCGTGAAGTCGTGCTCCGAGCGCTTCGGCATGGACAAGGTGACGATCGACGACATCGCCGAGGCGAGCGGGGTGTCGCGCGCGACGATCTACCGC
This sequence comes from Acidimicrobiia bacterium, assembly GCA_030425785.1. GTDB lineage: Bacteria > Actinomycetota > Acidimicrobiia > Acidimicrobiales > Ilumatobacteraceae > Ilumatobacter. The sequence continues at coordinate 9,116 of JAUHYJ010000111.1, forward strand.
CTCTTCCCCGGCGGGCGCGACGTGCTGTTCGAGGCGCTGCGCGTGCGTGAGCTCAACGAGTTCTTCGACGTCCTGACGGCCGAGACCGACG
>JAUHYJ010000112.1 GCA_030425785.1 Acidimicrobiia bacterium
CAACACCGCATTCGGCACCACATCACCCGGCACATAGTTCACGTTCGACGCCAACGGCCGATCCTCACCACACGGGAACACCGTCAAGAACCCGAAGTCCGACGGACCCACCGCCGTCACGTTCAACATCACCGCCGACGCATCACCGGGCACACCACCACGACCCACCACCGGCAACGCCAACGTCTCACCAGCCGCCACACGTCCCACGCCTTCGAAGTCGCCGTCGACCGTCTCGTCCGACGGACCCGACCGCGTCTCCAACAACCGCGCCGGCACGATCGAGGTCACGTTGCGCGGCTGGCTCACACGCGGGGCCGGGTCGGGCGCCGGGGTGTCGAACACGTCGCCGTCCGGCGGCGCTGCGGCCTCGGGTGTCGCCCCGACGCCGGTCGCGTCGTGCGACGCGGTCACGGTCGACGGCAACACCACCGCCGCCGCCAGCGTCATGGTCGTCGCGACGACCGCCGCCGTCAGTGACCCAGTGAGCCGCCGCCTCGAGCCATGAGCCGTGCCGCGTGTCCGTCCATCCCGCCGTTCGATCATGGTGCCAACGTACGGACGCCCTCGCGCACGCACCAGGGTGCAGCCACCCAGGCCGGAACGGAATGCCGACCGGTCCGGTCGGGTTGTATCTGCCATGACGCCAACGGTGCCCCCCGAGTCCGACCCGTCGTACGACATCGAGTTCTTCTGGGATCCGATCTGCCCGTTCGCCTGGATCACCTCGCGGTGGGTCGCCAAGGTGGCCGCCCAACGCGACTACCGCGTCGACTGGCGGTTCATCTCGCTCCGGCTCATCAACAAGGACAAGGACTACGCGACCGAGTTCCCACCCGGCTACGACGAGGGGCACACCGCCGGGCTGCGCGTGCTGCGAGTCGCGGCGGCGATCAGGGACGAGCTCGGACGTGACGCGTTGACACCGTTCGTCAGCACCTTCGGCCATGCGTACTGGGACGAGCAACAGGACAGCGACGTCCGCAGCCGCCTCGCGACCGTCGACCACCTCGAGGCAGTGCTCGCGAACGCCGGTCTGCCGACGCACTTCGCCGCCACGCTCGACGACGACTCCTGGGACACCCTGCTCGACGCCGAGTCCGAGCTCGCCCTGTCGAGGACGGGCCGCGACGTCGGGACGCCGATCATCAGCTTCCAGCCGCCGGACGGTGTGTCGTTCTTCGGGCCGGTGATCTCCCGCGTGCCGAACGACACCGACGCCGTCGAGCTGTGGGACGCCGTCACCAAGCTCGCGGCGTTCCCGGGCTTCGCCGAGATGAAGCGCAGCCTGCGCGAACGGCCGCAGCTGAACGTGCTCGGCGGGATCAGCGACGCGCCGGTCCAGGAGGACTGGCAGGGTGGCCACCGACGCGGCCACCTCGCCGGCGACCGCCCGTGATCAGCCGGGAGACGGCCGCGGCTCGTCGAACAGTGCATCGGCGAGCGCCCGCAACTTGACCTTCTGGATCTTCGTGCCGTTCGCACTCGGCGTCGTCGGGAACTCGTCGATCGTCACCACGCGCACCGGGCACTTGTAGATCGCCAACCGGTCGCGACAGTGCGCGATCGCCGCCGCCTCGTCGGCGTCCGCACCGTCGGCGGTGATCACGAACGCCACCGGTCGTGTCCCGCCGGGCCGCTCGACCGCGACGACCTGCGCCGCCGTCACCGCCGCGAGCTCGGTCAGGACACCTTCGATCTCGGCCGGCGCGACGAGGAAGCCACCGAGCCGCAACACGTCGCCCATCCGGGTGTGGTACTCGAACGCGCGATCACCGTCGGCCGCGGCCGCATCACCCGTCCGGAACCATCCGTCGACGTGATGGCGAGCCGTCAGCTCGGCGTCGATCTCGGCGCCACCCTCGGCGAGATAGCCGGCGAACAGACTCGGGCCGCGCAGCTGCAGCTCGTCGTCCACGACCCGGTACTGCGCTCGTGGCGAGGCCAGTCGCCCACCGGCGCGCTCGCGCTCGCCGATCGGGGCCGACGACGAACGGACGGCGAACAGCGCCTGGACCTCGCTCATGCCGTAGAGACCGACGAGGGTCGCACCGGCGGCACCCGCCCGCTCGACGATGCCGTCGAGCGAGGTGTTGAACCGTGCGTAGCCGCCGAGCCGGATCGAGCGCAGGTCGGCGCCGGACTCGACGAGGCGATGGAACATGTCGTCGCTGCCGTTGACCCAGGTGACCCGCCGGCGGGCGATGATGTCCGCGGCACGCTCGAGTTCGAAGTCGGTGACGTGCACCGTGGCCCCGCCCGCGACGGCGCCCGTCAGCGACGCGAGCCCGAACGTGCCGCACAACGGCATCGCGACCAGCGCCACGTCCGCGGGCGTGCACTCGAAGGCGGTCGCGACGTCGACCGCGTGCTCTGCGATCGAGCGCTGCCGGTGCAGCACCATCTTCGGGCGGCTCGTGGTGCCCGACGTCGTGAACACGACGTAGGGGTCGTCGGCGCCGCCCACCGGGCCGGACGGCGCCGCGATCGACCGCGTCATCGGGAGATCGAGCGACCGGATCGTGAGCATCGCACCCGAGCGCTCGATCAGGTCGTCGACCTCGTCGCGCGAGTAACGCGTGTTCACGGCGACGGCCACGGCGCCGAGCGACGCGCACCCCAGCAACGCACGCACGGCCGCCGGCGAGTTCGGCAGGTGGAGCGCCACACGGTCTCCGTGGCGGACACCCTGGTCGTGCAGCCACGCGGCGACGGTGGCGGCTTCGGACGCCAACTCACGCGCCGCGTACTCCGCACCGTCGTCGAAGTGCACGATCGACGGCGAGCCGGCGAAGAGGTCGACGACGCCCGACATCCGACCAGTGTCGCACGGGCGATCGCACGGCATGATGGCGGACATGTTCCTCGGTGAGGACCTGATCCCGCTGCTCCTGCTCGCGCTCGGCGGCGCCCTGTTCGTCGGCAACGTGATGGCGATCGTTCGGCCACCCGAACGCCGACACGACGACGACGACCTCGACCGGGCACCGATCGTGCGCAGTCTGGTGTACGCAGCGCTCGGGCTCGTGGCCGCGATCTGGGCGCTCGCCACCCTGATCGCCGGCTGAGCGGCGACCGGGTCAGCCGTCGGTGCCCACCTGGACCGAGATCGTCGTCTCGTCCGGGCTACCGCCCTCGCCGACGTTGCCGAACACGGCGACATCGCCCTTGCGGTACGAGAAGATCACGCCGGCCGGCGTCGTGGTGAGCTGCTGCTGCTCGTAGCCGTTCTCCTCGAGCGAGGCGATCAGCGTGTCGGAGTGGCCCTGCCAACCGCCGGGCGCGCTGCCGGCCACCAGCTGGCCCTGCTGGCCTCCGCCCATGTCGGCCGATTGCGACAGCAGGATCTCGAGGTCGGCCGGCAGTGCGATGTCGGCGGGGAACCCGTCGGGCAGGTCGCCGCCGCCGGAGGTGATCGTCGCGTCGCCGTCCTCGGTCTCGATCACCGTGACGCCGTCCTCGGACTCGACCGAGAACTCCCCACCCTCGCCGTCGACGCCCTCGATCGACACGCCGCCGTCGCCGTCGGCGTCGAAGGTCACCGCGCCGTCCTCGGTCTCGATCGAGAAGCTGCCGCCGTCGCTGTCGAGGTCGACGTCGACGTCGCCGCCCGACTCGGCTTCGATTCGGTCCTCGATGATCCGCTCGGCGAGCTCGTCACCGCTGCACGCCGTCGCGGCGACCACCACGACGACCGCCAGACCGATCGCGCCCACGGAACTCGTGGTTCGCACCATGCACCTCCCGCACTCGATGATGCTGTTATCAACGCCATGATGGCAGACCGGGCGACCCGGGTGCCGCGGTTTGTTCCCTACACTCGCATCGATGTCCGGTCGGCCGCTCGCGCTGCAGTTCCACTCGTCGGCGACGCGCACCGACCAGCTGCCCGAGTCCGATGCCGAGGTCGCCTTCGTCGGCCGGTCGAACGTCGGCAAGTCGTCGCTCATCAACGCGCTCGCGAACCGGAAGCAACTGGCACGGGTCTCGAACACACCGGGGCGCACCCAGCTCATCAACCTGTTCACCCTCGACAGCGGAGGCACCGTCGTCGACCTGCCGGGCTACGGCTTCGCGAAGGTGCCCGGCCACGTCCGCAGGGACTGGGGCCCGATGATCGAGGGCTACCTGCTCGACCGCGAGGAACTCGTGATGATCTACGTCCTCGTCGACGGCGAGATCGGCCCGACCAAGCTCGACGCGCAGATGCTCGATTGGCTGCGCGACAACGAACTGCCCCACACCGTCGTCGCCACCAAGATGGACAAGGTGAAGTCCTCGAAGAAGCGGACGCGCAAGCGCGAGCTCGCCGACGGCTGCCAGCTCGAGGTCGGCGACGTCGTCTGGGTGAGCTCGTCGAAGGGCGGCAACATCGACCAGCTCCGCGACCTCGTCCGCACCCACCTGTCCTGACCCACCTCGCTCGACGGGTCGCCTGGGGACGCGCGCATCGCCTCTGCCAGACTGCGCATCGTGTTTGACCATTTCGACGCTGCGTGGAACGAATTGACGGCCGAGGGTTCGGGGTTCGCCGTCACCGAGATCGAGGTGCGCGGGAACCCGATGCGGGTCTTCCCGAGCGCCCCGCCGAACATGCGGGCGATCTGGGAGCTCGCCCAGCTCCACGGTGACAAGCCCTACCTCGTCTACGAAGACGAGCACTACACCTACGCCGAGATCGGCGCCCAGGTGCGTTCGCTCGCCCATCTGCTCCGAGACGTGCACGGTGTCGGGGCGGGCGACCGGGTCGCGATCGCGATGCGCAACTACCCGGAGTGGGTTGTCTCGTACTGGGCGACCGTCTGCATCGGTGCGGCCGCCGTCGGCATGAACGCGTGGTGGACCACGCAGGAGATGGCGTACGGGCTGCGCGACTCACGCCCCAAGGTCCTGATCGCCGACGACGAGCGCGTCGAACGCGCGCTGCCGATCCTCGACGATCTGCGCGCCGAAGCACCGCTCCACGTGATCACCGTCCGGTCCGACCGCGACCTTCCCGACGACGCGTCGCGGTGGTCGGACGTGGTCGACGCCGGCCACGCACCCGACGGCCTGCCGGACGCCGAGATCGAACCCGACGACGACGTCACCATCTTCTACACCTCGGGCACGACCGGGTTCCCGAAGGGCGCCCAGCTCACCCATCGCGGCTCGGTCCACAACGTGATGAACCTCGTCTTCATGTCGATGACCAGCGCGGCGGCCGAGGCCAAGGCGATCGCCGCCGGTGACCTGCCGGCCCCCGAGCCGACCGGCGACGCCGAGCCGGCGGCCGCCCCGGTCTTCATGGCACCGACGCCGCTCTTCCACGTCACCGCCAACAACTGCCTGCTCCAGCCGTGCACGCTCGCCGGTGGCTCGATCGTCCTCATGTACAAGTGGGACGCCGGGCGCGCGCTCGAACTGATCGAGCGCGAGCGGGTCACGAACTTCTCGGGTGTGCCGACGATGAGCCGCGAGATGCTGCTGCACCCCGACTGGGAGCGGCGCGACACGTCGTCGATCAAGGCGATGGGCGGCGGCGGCGCCCCGATCCAGCCCGATCTCGTCGACAAGATCGACAAGTCGCTCGAGGGCGGCGCGCCGTCGACCGGCTACGGGCTGACCGAGACCCACGGCATCGTCACCGCCAACTCCGCCAAGCTGTACACGGCCAAGCCGGCGTCGTGCGGACGCGTCGTCCCGACGCTCGAGGCCCGACTCGAGGACGAGGCCGGCAACCCACTCGAGCCCGGCCCGAACGTGGTGGGCGAGCTGTGCGTTCGCGGCGCGATCGTGATCAAGGGGTACCTGAACCGTCCCGACGCCACCGCCGACGCGATCCGTGACGGCTGGTTCCACACCGGCGACATCGCCCGCATCGACGAGGACGGGTTCGTCTTCATCGTCGACCGAGCGAAGGACATGGTGCTGCGCGGTGGCGAGAACGTCTACTGCTCCGAGGTCGAGGCGGCGATCTACGAACACGACGCCGTCGCCGAGGCCGCGGTCTTCGGCGTCCCCGACGAGCGGCTCGGCGAGGCGGTTGCCGCAGCCGTCGTCCTCCGGCCCGGTGCGAGTCTGACCGAGGACGAGCTGTCGGCGTTCCTCGCCGAGCGGATCGCCAAGTTCAAGATCCCGACGACGGTCTGGTTCCGTGACGAGGAGCTGCCGCGCAACGCCAACGGCAAGTTCCTGAAGCGCGAGCTGCGCGACCAACTCGTCGGCTGACACCGACGACGCCGGGTCGATCCGGTGAGCTGTCGACGCACCGGCCCGTTCGGATGCCCACGATCCGGTGCGCTGTCGACGCACCGGCCCGTTCGGATGCGCACCGCCCGGTGCGCTCCCCACCCACCGGCTCACTCGGATGCCCACGGCCCGGTGATCAGGGGACCACGGGCGACCGAGTGCCCGAGCGCAGCGAACGCAGGCTGAGCCGCCACCTGATTCGTTGGCGGCGCGTGAAGCCGCTCGAGATCGTCGACTCGATCCGCTCGGCCGTGGCGGCCGCGTCGAACGCGAGGCCGAGGGCGTCGTCGCTGCTCGGGCTGCCGAACGTGACCGACGACGACATGGCGGCGAGCCGCTGCGACTCGTGGTGAACGGTCGGTGCCAGCGCCGCCACCTGGTCGGCGATGCGGTCGTCGGTCCACGCCGGCGCGATCGTCACACCGGCGTCGACGAACACGTCGGTGGCGTTGGCCCACGCACCGCGCACCCGGCCGACCGGGTCGGCGACACGCAAGCGCCGGCGACGGCGCAGCCACTTGATCATCAGGATCGCCCCGACCGCGACGAGGATCGGGGCGAGCGCGAGGCCACCCACCACCGCGCCCCGCACGACCCATCTGCCGAACGTGCCCCAGCCGCCACCGGTCCGATCTTCGTCGAGGACGACCTCGTCATCGGGCGCGTCGTCGTCGGCCGGTGGCGCGATCGGCGGCTGCGCAGCGGCGGGGCTCTGCGCATCGGGTTGCGGCTGCGGCTCGGTGTCGTCCTGTGCCTCCTGCGTGGGTACCGGATCGAACGCGACCCAGCTGCCGTCGTTGAGGCCGACCTCGGGCCACACCTGTGCATGGTCGCTGCGGATCTCGAAACGGCTCGCGCGCTCCTCCGGCGGTACGTCGAAACCGATCGCGACGCGGGCATCGACACCGAGCGAGCGTGCCAGCAGGACGAAGGCCGTCACGAACTGCTCCCTGGTCCCTCGCTGGGTGTCGGTCACGAACCGCTCGAGCAGTGCCTGCTGCTGGCCGCCGCCCGGCGCCTGAGGGTCGAGCGACCATTGCTCGCGCATCGTTCGTGCGATCCGGGCGAGGCGCTCGGGCGTCGAACCGTCGCCCGCGAGCGACTCGGCCCGATCGGTGAAGGTGGCCGCTCGATCGTCGATGGCGCGCTCGGCGAGCGGCGTCGTGTCGAGCGCCTCCAGGGTCGGCGCGACCTCGGCGTCGACCAGGATCACGTCACCGACGGCCGGCGACGGCACGACCCGGACGGCCACACGATCGAGGTCGGTGTCGACATCGCGATCGACCGCGATCGGACGCCCCGGGAACGGCACCAGATCGATGTCGTCACTGTCGAACCGGACCTCGTAGCGGATGGCATCCGGCCCTGGCTCGGCGAGCGCGAGCCGGCCGCCGATCGGTCGCAGCTCGAGATCGGGAACCCACCGCTGCCCGTCGTACCGGTCGAAGGCGGCGATCCGCCACCGGCCGGGCATGGCCGGTCGGCTGAGGAGCGAACGATCGTCGATCGTCAGGAGGTCGATGGGCGGCTCAGCGGTCCGGAGTGCGATCGTCGCTTCGATGGGATCGACCAGGACGGCCGACAATTCGGCCTCGTCGATGTCGCGCGGGTCCGCTCGATCGGCCCAGGCGAGCGAACCGGCGACGAGTGCCGAAGCGGCAGCCACGACCACCGCCGTGACGACGACGCCTCGGTCGGGCGCCAGTCGGCGCCGGCGATCCTCGCTCGACTCGACGGAGCCCGCCGGTGCACGCAGGTCGATCGCCGCGGTCACCATCGCCAGCACCGCCGCTGCGATCAGCAGCGGCGTCGACGGCCGGACCGGGGCACCGAGTGCGGCCACGGCCACGAGCGCGACCAGCGGCGGCGCGAGCGGCGCGAGCCGAAACCGAGGCTCGGCGGCGAGCAGCGTCGAGACCGCAGCGGACGCGGTGACCAGCAGCGCGACCGTGGCGATCATCGTGGGCTCGAGCGGGCTCGGCCACTCCGTGCTGAGCAGACGCTGCGGCCCCGAGCGCAGCCCGGGCACCACGTCGCCGACGTCACCACCGGCGACCAACACCGTCACCACGACGGCGAGCGCACCGACGACCGCGACCCCGAGGACACGCCAGCGTCGCCGCATCCGGATCAGGGCGAGGGTGGCCGCGCCGACGAGGATCGGCCCGATCACGAGCTCGAGAAGCAGTTCGTCGAATACGTGGCCGCCGACGACCGCCACCACCACTCCGAGCGCGGTCGCCGCCAGGACGCGGATCAGTGCCACGGCCGCCACCGCTGGACGAACTCGAGCGCGTCCTCGACCGCCAGTGCGATCCCCGGAGCGGTCTGGGCGCCGACGCCGACACGGATGACCGACATCGCCGATGGTCGCGAGAACCTCGATGCCGGACCATCCGGACCGGTGATCACGATGATCGCCGTGTGATCGATGCCGGTCCGGAACAGCTCGGCGATCGAGACGGGATCGTCGACCTGACCGACCGGGGTGAGCAGATCGAGCACCACCTGCTCCTGTCCGACCGGCCGGGAGACGCCGGGGTGCTGGCGCGACGTCGTGCGGACGGTCACGTCGACGCCGCTGCGCATCGCGTGGACCGCCACCGACGCCGCCACGTCGACCATCTCCTCGAAGTCGTCGGCCGTCGCGACCGCAGTCGACGAATCGAGCACGACCGTGAACTCGGGTCGACGGAGCTCGACGTGCTCGCGCAGCATGAGCGTGCCCATCCGCGCGGTCGTCGGCCAGTGGATCAATCGCGTGTCGTCACCCTGCACGTATTCGCGGAGCGAGACGAAGCCGCTCATCGGATCGGACGCCGTCCGGCGGTGGGTCGCCTCGTCCTCGACGATGTGCATCGCGCCGTACGGCCCGGCGAGCGGATGGACACGCGGGTGCACGATCACCGAGCCCTCGTCGGTGCTCGCCCGCCGCCCGACGGCCAGACCGAACGGGTCGCGCCGCTCGAG
>JAUHYJ010000113.1 GCA_030425785.1 Acidimicrobiia bacterium
GGTGTTGTTCGGCGCTCCAGCCGTGGAACAGGAACAGCAGCCGGTCGGCGCCGTCGCGGTCGAGGCGATACGTGGTGAGGCTCACGTGTCGATCCTGCCACGGCCGGCGACGATCGCCACCCTGGCGACCCGAAGCGCGGGCGCCGCGGCGCCGTCAGCCGTCGTGGACGATCTCGATCGAGTCGATCTCGATCGTCCGCCCGGACGACTCGGCCGGGTCGATCCGGAGCGCGGTGATGTCGTCGGCCCACCCGGCGACCTGCCCGACCGGGATGACGTGGTCGACCCACTCGCCACTGCCGTCGACGTCGAACGTCAGCGATTTCGACTCGCTGTACTCGCCGTCGGCGGAGGTGATCCAGAAGACCTGTCCGATCTCGTCGTCGCCGGCCGACACGCGCATCCTGATCCGCAGCTGGTCGTAGACGGACGGCACCAAGATCGGGCCCGACAGGAACCACGGGTCGTCACCGGTCGAGGTCGTCGTGAGCACCCCGTCGACGACCTCGAGGTCGGTCAGGTGATTGTCGGCGAACCACCCGCCCAGCGCGCCGTCGTCGAAGGTCCACACCGCCGGCTCGACGACGTATTCCTCGACGGCGATCGGGAACCGCAGCAGGTCGCGGTCGAGGCTGTTGCCGCCGGCGTTGAAGCGCGAGATGTAGAGGTACAGCTCGCCGTCGCTCGTGCCGAAGCTGAGCGACGAGCTGTCGGGATCGATCAGGGCCGGGTAGGCGTGGACGAGCTCGTTGTCGGGATCGGCGACCGCGTTGCCGGCCGGCAGCTCGATCAGCAGTTCGCGCAGCGTCCAGTCGACCAGGTTCTCCGAGGTCGAGTAGTAGACGCCCCACTCGTCGTCGTAGGTGACGACGTCGGCGCTGATGCCGACCATGACGAACCGACCGAGGCGCTCGTCGAACACGATGGACTCCTGCACCGAACCGCCGAGCTCGGCGTCGGCGAGCGGGGCACATTTCTCGGTCCCGGTGACCGCGTCGCGGTAGGGGTCGAGCCAGACCCCGTCGAAGCCGTCGCCGTCCCAGTACCGCCACGCGCCCGGGTCGGCGAGGTCGTCGGTGCGCATCGCACACACCCACTGGCGTTCGTCGGGCTGATCGCTCACGTTGCCGAACAGGTAGAAGAAGCCGTCGCCGCCGTCGATCACGTTGCTCGGCTGGCGAATGCCGGACGGGACGCTGTCGTCGAGGTACGGGTAGGGGAGTGTCGCGATCAGGTGGCCCGGCGGCTCGGCGATGGGGGCGAAGGTGCGACCACCGTCGGTCGACACCGTCATCACGAACGACGTGTCGAGGCATGGGAGCCGCTGGTCGGACGGGCACTGGCCCGGACGCGCGGCATCGTGGGTGTCACCCCGGTACTCGTTGTGGACGACGGCGTACACCGTCTGTCCGTCGACGGTGTACGGCGAGCCGATCCACCACGAGTCGGCGAACGTCGACGGATCGGGGTCGAACGGCGAGGAGAGCACCGGCGCCGAGCAGTCGGATGCGATCTCGCCGAGGCTCGGCCCGCTCATGACGTAGGTGTTCCAGTGCCCGATCGTGAGGTGCACGGTGCCGGCAGCGTCCCGGAACGCCCGGGCCGCGATGTCGGGGATGTTGGCGTCCTCGCACCGGTCGTCGGTCCAGTCGAACACGACCTCCTCCGGCCCGGTCGCGACCAGTCGGGTCCGGGTCGGCGGCACGAACGGCACCGTCGTGGTCGTGGTCGCCGGCTCGGTCGTCGCGGAGACCGTGGTCGGCGGGTCGGTCGGCGGGCTCGTCGCCGGTGGCTGCACCGTCGACGGCGTGACCTCGTTCGTCGTGTCGTTCGTCGTGTCGTCGGCGGTCGGGTCCGGTCCCGCCTGCTCACCGTCGCTGCACGCGGCAACGACGAGCAGTGTCGCCGTGAGCAACGTCGCCGTGAGTGCGGCGTTCCGCCCTCGCCCGCCCATGGGGCGAGACTAGCCCTCGCCCGGCAACACCCAGTCGGTCGGTGGTGCGGCCGGGCCGTCGAGCGTCACGCCGAGCTTCGGGAACACCTCGGTGGCGGTCAGCTCGAGCTGCTCGTCCATCTGATCCTGGGTCAGCCCGGGCAGGTCGAAGAACAGCACGGCGTGCTCGACGCCGACCTCGTCGCGATAGCGGCCGAGCAGGTCGGCGCACTCCTCGACCGAGCCGACGATCATCTGGTCCTGCTCGATCGAGTCCTCGAGGGTCGGCATGAAGTCGAACGGCACCGGCGACCCGTCGGGCAGCCGGTACGCGCGGAACCGGCCGTAGGGGGCGAGAAACCGGATCCACTCGTCGTGGGCGTTCCGGAAGCGGTCCTTGGCCTCCTGTGTGGTGCGCCCGACGTGCATCGGGATGGCGAGGCAGCGGGCGTCGCTGCGACCGATGTCCCAGCCGTTGGCGGCGGCCTTGTCGCCGAAGTCGTCCCACCACGTCCGCGTGTCGGCGATGCCGCGGCCGGGGATGACCGCCGAGTGACGGGCCCGGGCGCAGTAGTCGAGCGTCGGCGGCGACGTGACCGCCTGCCACACCTCGATCGGCCCGATCGGCTTGGGGACGAGGGTCAGGTCCTGCACGGTCGAGCCGCGGTCGGGGATACCGGCCGGCGGCAGGACGAAGTGCTTGCCGGTGAAGCTGAAGCGTTCGTTCGTCCAGGCGGCCTTGATGATCTCCATCGACTCCTCGAAGATCTCGCGGTTCAGCCGGTCGAGCTCCTTCGACATCTCGTTGTCGCCCGACGCGACGACGCCGCCGAGCGATTGGGCCTCGCGCGGCACGGTGCCGCGACCGACGCCGAACTGGATGCGGTTGCCGGTGAGGATCTGCATCGTCGCCGCGTCCTCCGCCAGCCGGAGCGGGTGCCACTGCGGCACGACGTTGAACATCTGACCGAGCCGGAGCCGTTCGGTCTCCTTGGCCAGGTGCAGGCCGAACAGGATCAGGTTGGGCGTGACCTCGTAGCCCTCGTACTGGAAGTGGTGTTCGGTCAGCCACATCGTGTCGTAGCCGAGTCGGTCCATCGTGCCGGCCCAGTGGGTCAGGTGGTCGTAGCAGGCGAGGTAGTCGTCGTTGCCGTAGCGCCGATCGACCGGGGCGGGTCCGTCGTGGCCGGCGTCGGGCATGGGCACGGTGCCGTAGAAGTTCGCGTCGACTCGCATCCGCCCAGTGTCGCAGCCGCGGGCACCCGGTGTCGCGCCCGGCCGGTGAACATCGCGTGACACGCGGCGGTGGCCAGTGTCTTGACATCCCGCAGCGGGCGCGCGAATGTACAACCAGATGGTTGTACATTCGTACCCCCGGATCGAGCTGAGCGACGACGACGTCGATCGACTGTTCCGTGCCCTCGCCGACGCGACGCGGCGCGACATCGTGCGCCGCACGCTCACGGGCGAGGTGTCGGTCAGCGGGCTCGCCGGGCACTACGACATGAGCTTCGCCGCCGTCCAGAAGCACGTCGCGGTGCTCGAAGGGGCGGGTCTCGTGACCAAGCACGCGCAGGGCCGCGAACGACTGGTGCGCGCGAACCCCGACCAGATCGGACGCGCCCGCACCGTGCTCGCCGGGCTCGAGGAGCTGTGGCGGGTGCGCTTCGCCCAGCTCGACGGCGTGCTCGCCGACCCCGACCCGTCCACCGACTGACCCGTCCAAACTTTCCATCCACTGACCCGGTCGACGCCGTGCCGGCCGACCCCGAACCCACCGAGAGAGCGGAGCCACGATGCCCATCACCTCGATCACCAGCGATCCCGAGCAGCTCGTCCTCACGATCGTCGGCGAGTACCCGGTCCCCGTCGATCGACTGTGGGATGCCTGGGCCGACCCGCGCCAGATCGAGCGCTTCTGGGGCCCGCCGGGCTGGCCGGCGACCTTCACGCGCCACGACATGGTCGTCGGCGGCCGTTCGGACTACGTCATGACCGGTCCGGACGGCGAACGATCCGCGGGTTACTGGTTCATCACGGCCATCGAACCGGGCCGCTTCTTCGAGGTGACCGACGGTTTCGCCGCCGCCGACGGCGAACCGAACGACGAGATGCCGTCGATGACGATGCGGTACGAGTTCGAGGCGACGTCCGACGGGTCTCGCTTCACCGGCGTCACGCGCTTCCCCTCGGTCGAGGCGATGGAGCAGCTGGTCGAGATGGGCATGGTCGAGGGCGCCACCGCCGCGTTCGGTCAGATGGACGACCTGCTGGCCGACCTGGCGGCCTTCGCGGTCGGACGCGCGACCGACGCGACGGTGCTCGACGACGTGACGATCCGCACCAGCCGCGTCGTGCGCGGTTCGGTCGAGCAGGTGTGGCGGGCGCATCACGACGCAGACCTCGTGCGACGGTGGCTGCTCGGCCCCGACGGCTGGACGATGCCCGTGTGCGAGGTCGCCGAACAGGTCGGCGACACGTTCCGCTACGAGTGGGAGTCGGCGACCGACGGCAACCGCTTCGGGTTCGAGGGCGAGATGATCGACGCACTCCCGCCGACTCGGGCGGTGACCTCTGAGCGCCCGATCGGATCGACCGACCCCGGCACCGTCAACGAGCTGACCCTCACGCCGGTGGCGGGCGGCACGCTCGTGTGCATCGTCATCACGTGCCCGAGCACCGAGGTCCGCGACGAGATGCTCGGCACCGGCATGGTCGAGGGCATGGAGTTCGGCTACGCGCGGCTCGAAGCGCTGCTCGCGTCGGCGGTCGCCTGACCCGGACGATCTACGCTCGCGAGTGTGATCCCCTCGCTCGACCTGTCGCTGCCGCTCGACGAGCTGGGACCCCGGCTCGACGATGCGCTCCGCACCACCGGTTTCTTCACGGTGCGCCACCACGGCGTGGCCGACGAGGTGCGCGACCGCTACTTCGCGGCGATGCGCGAGTTCTTCGACCTGCCGATCGAGGTCAAGGAGGCGATCGCGATCGGCAACTCGCCGTGCCACCGCGGCTACGTCGGCCTCGGCGCCGAGGCGCTCGACGGCGCGCTCGGCAACGACGACGACGCGATCGGCACCGCCGCGGCCGGCGACCTGAAAGAGACGCTCGACACCGGCATCGACCACCCGCCCGATCATCCCGACGTCGTCGCGGGCACCCCGCTGTTCGGCCCGAACCAGTGGCCCGAACTACCCGGGTTCCGCGAGGCGGTCGAGGCGTACCGGGACGCGGTCGTCGCCGTGTCCGAGCATCTGCACCGCGTGATGGCGGTCGCGCTCGAGCTGGCGCCGACCTTCTTCGACGACCTGCCTTCCGACATGGCGTACCACCTGCGGCTCATCCACTATCCGCCGCAGTCGACGATGACCCCGGCGCCAGGCCAATGGGGGTGCGGCGCCCACACCGACTACGGCACGCTCACGATCCTCGCCGACGACGGCGTCGGCGGCCTCCAGGTGCAGCTGCGGTCGGGCGAGTGGGTCGACGTCGACGTTCCGCGGGGCGAGCTCGTGGTCAACCTCGGCGATCTCATGGCCATCTGGACCAACGATCGCTGGGTCTCGAATCCGCACCGAGTGGTGAACCCCGCCGGTGCCGATCGATACTCGTCACCGCTGTTCGTCGATCCCGACTACCACCAGTGGATCGAGACGCTCCCGACCTGCCTCGATCGCGACGGGCGGAGTCGCTACGCGCCGGTCCAGGCGGGCCCGTACCTGCTGTCGCGGTTCGACGGGACGCACGCCTACCGCGCCGACGCGTGAGACCAGAGAGGGCCGAACAGCCCGTTACCCGCCGGTAACACGCCGATATCATGGACGTCGAGAGGGGGCGACGATGCTCGTCCAGAATGCGTACGGCGAACTACTCACACCCGACTGGCATCAGCGTGTGGTGCGCGACCACCATCCCCACGACGCCTCGTGGGTGTACTCGACAGCGACCGACGAGCCGTCGGGGCCGACCCTGCTGCTGTTGCACGGCGTCGGCAACGACGGCGGGATGTGGTCACCGGTCATCCCGGCGCTCGCCGCGGGCGGACCGGTGTTCGCCCCGACGGTGGCCGCAGGCTTGCTCACCGACGCCGACGGCGGTCGTGCGCCGAGCATCGACGGCCTGATCGACCATCTCGCCGCCGTGACCCCGCCGCCGTGGCGGATCGTCGGGCACTCGATGGGCGGCGTGCTCACCGGCATCATCCTGCGGTACCACCCCGATCTCGTCGACGCCGCCGTCCTGGTGAACTCGCCGCTGCCGAGCGTGACCCGCCGCATCCAGACGGGCGACTCGCTCGACCGCACCGGGCGCGCCCTGCTGATGCTGAAGACGCTGGCGCAGGTCACCCGATTCGGCCGGCCCCGTCTGCCGCGCGCGCTGCGCGCAGCCGAGCTCGTCGCCGTTCGTACCGCGCTGCGCGGCTTCGTCGTCGACCCCGGTGCGTTCGACGACCGGGTCGTGAGCCGGGCGATCATGTCGACGCGCACCCGCGACGGGATGGACTTCATCCGTCTCGCGCGTGAACTCCCCGAGCTGGCGCCGACGCCGTTCGAGGGGGTGCCGGTCACGATCGTCCTCGGCCGCGACGACCCGCTCGTGCCGATGTCCGACCTCGACGAGGTGCGCGAGCTGTACCCGTCGGCGCGCCTCGAGGTCATCGACCACTGCAGCCACTTCGCGCATCTCGAACAGCCGGCCCGCACCGTCGAGCTCATCGACGAGGCCCTGCGCGGCTGAACCCGCCGATCCGGCGCCGGCACCCGCCGGTCGAGCGCGCTGCTCGACGAGCCGGGTCGTGGCATGAACGAGACGAGCGAGTGGCCGGCGCCGAGCCGCATCCGTCTCCGTCAGGACGTCGTCACGTCCCGGCGGGCGTCCGGTTGCGACGGACGACGTCGCGCCGCAGCGTGATCGCCGCCGCCAGGCACCCGGCTGCGACCACGCCGGCGAACACGTGCACCCACGCAAGCCCGTCGCGGATCGCCTCGAGCGAGCTCGTCGACGTGCTGACGTCGTCACCCTGCAGCACGCTGCGAACGACCTCGACGTTGCCGACCCGGCGGTCGACGACGAACAGCAGGATCGCGCCGCCCGCCGCGACCCCGTAGGTGATGCAGAGCGTGCGGACGAACTGATGGGCGCTGTTGACCCGGCCCATCTCGTCGTCGGCCGCGCTCGACTGCATGAGGGTCAGACCGGATGTCGACACGAAGCCGATGGCGGTCCCCATCAGGAAGAAACCGGTGAACACGATCGCCTCGGCGGCATCGGTGGCCACGGCCAGGCCGGCGATCAGCAGCGCCGGCGGCATGATCGACGACCCGAGGACGATCACGTCGGCCTCCTGGCGGTGTTCGAGGATCCGGCTCGCGGCGAGTGCCGCCAGCGTCCAGCCCACGGTGAGGAACAGCACGGAGAACGCGGCGAAGGACTCCGATCGGCCGCGGGTCGTCTGCATGTAGAGCGGGAGGTAGTTGTCGGCGGCGAGACCGGCGATGAGGACCAGCCCGGAGGTCACGTGGACCCGCCGGAGTGGGAATCGGGTGACGTGCTCGCGGCTGACGAGCGGATCGGCGCTGCGCCCGATGTGTCGCCAGAAGCCGGCGCCGAACGCGATCGCGCCGATCGTCGCGACGCCGGCGAGCCACCACCGGACACCGACCTGGGACACCGCCAGCAGCGACGTCGCGACGAGGGCGGTGATGAGCGCGACACCGGCGACGTCGGTGTTGATGCGCCGTGGCGCGTCGCGGGTGCTCGGCAAGGTGCGCCAGCCCGCGGCGATCGCGATCGCGGTGATGGGCAGCTGGATGACGAAGATCGACCGCCACCCGCCGACCGTCAGCAGGGCCGCGGTCACGACGGGCCCGCCGAACCCCATCACGCCCCACACCATCGAGTTCGCCGCGAAGGCGCGGGGACGGAGCCGGTGTGGGTAGCTCAGCCCGACGGCGGTCAACGCGACGGAGATGACGAGCCCGCCGCCGATGCCCTGGAGGCCGCGCGCGACGACCAGGATCGGCATCGACGGCGCCGCTGCTGCGGCGGCGCTGGTGGCCAGGAACCACAGGCCGGTCACGCGGAACGTCCGTCGGACCCCGATCGCATCGATGATCGGCCCCGCCGTGACGCCGGCGATCGCGGAGGCGGCGAGGTACGCGGTGATCACCCAGGGGAGCAGTGCGACGTCGCCGAGGTCGTCGGCGATCGCCGGGAGTGCGGCGACGATCGCCAGCCCGTCGAACGCTGCGATGGCGACGACGGTGAGGTTGGCGAGCGTGATCGGCAGATACGGCGGCGACCAGATCCCGCCGCCGTCGGTGGATGACGGCGGGGCGTCGACGCTCATGGTCGCACCGTACGACTTCAACCGCACTCGAGGTCAAGGCGATGCCGTCGGGGTCTGGCCTCGGTGGACCAGGCCACTCGACGCGGCCGGTGTTCGGAGTCGCTCAGGCGGCGTCGTGCTGGGGCTGCTCGCCGTCGTGTGTGTCGTGGTCGGTGACGTCGTTCGTGACGTCGACGGTGGGCGCGGCCCAGGAGTCGGGCCGGGCGTCGCCGGTGGGGTCACCGCTCACGCCCTGCCAGTGGCCGGCCGGCGCGGGGTCGACCAACCACCACATGAGGAGGTAGGCGACGATCGGTGCGCCGCCGATCAGGAGGGCGGCGACGAACCCGATCCGCACGAGCAGGGGGTCGACGCCGAGGTGGCGGGCGAGGCCGGAGCAGACACCGGCGATCTTCTGGTCGTTCGTGTCTCGGTAGAGACGCTTGGGGGTGGACATGACGATCCTTTCGTTCTGACGATTCGATCGTCGCGCCACCCGTGCTCGGACACCATGGGGACAACCCGAAGATCGGGTCTCCGGCCGTCCCGAACCCGCCCTCGCAGGCGCTGGCTGCAGGTGCGCCGAGACGGACGGTCAGGTGCCCGGTGACACCGTCGGGTCGCCGCCCGTGAACTTGCGGTAGACGAGGTAGGCGCCGATCAGCCCCAGGACGACGATGGCGACCGTCGCGAGGACCTTGGCGAGGAACACGAGTGCGGCGATCGCCAGCACGACGAGCAGGATGGTGATGATCGTTCCCATGGTCGGGAGTGTCCCCCGAGGAACGATGCACGAAACCGGACCTCGCGCCGCGCGTGCGGTCCGGTGGTACGTTCCCGCCGTGCCGGACGAGACCCCCAGCCCGGCGTCGGGCCGCCGGCCGCTGCGACGCATCGACGGTGAGTGGCTCGTCGGGGTG
>JAUHYJ010000783.1 GCA_030425785.1 Acidimicrobiia bacterium
GCAGTTCCTGGATCGCCGACCCCATGTCGCGGTCGTTCTCCAGGTCCTGCTGGACCTGGGCCGCGTTCGCGAACGTGTCCTCGCGTGCGGCCACCTCGGCTTGGTCGAGGAGCGAATCGCGAGCGAACAGGAACGTCGCGACGGCGAGGCCGATGCCGCCGATCAGGGCCATCGTCCCGAAGAACAGCGTCACACGGGTGCTGAGACGCAGTGGGCGACGGCGGGCCATAGGGGGATCAGTGTGGCACGACGGCTGTTCGGCCCGCTCGACACCGATGACGGCCCGACATCTGGCGATCGACAGGTCGTCGGCGTACGCGGCGGGGGGCGACGTCTCGAGGGGGAGCTTCACGCGCTGCCGGTGAGGCACCAGGGGGAGGAAGGCACCTCACCGGGGCAGCGTGAACGAGTGACATGATGGTCGCGCTCTGTGACGGCCGGACACCCGATCTGTGCGATTTCTGTAACATTTGGAGCGAGTTGGGTCGAAAAACCCCTGGAAACCACCCGTTTTCTCAGATGACGGGACACATGACAGACTGACCACGACGTGAACACCCTGCTTTTCATCGAGGACGACGACGGCATCCGACTGGCGTTGCGCCTGGCGCTCGAGGACGAGGGCTACACCGTGCACGAGGCCGTCAACGGCGCCGAGGGCCTCGCCGCGCTCCGGGAGCACGACGTCGATCTCGTCCTGCTCGACCTGCGCCTGCCCGACATGTCGGGCTTCGACGTGTGTCGCTCGATCCGCGCCGACACCATCACGCCGATCATCATCATCACCGCCCAGACCGATACCTACGACATGGTGGCGGGGCTCGAGGCCGGCGCCGACGACTACGTCACCAAGCCGGTCGTCCCGAAAGAGCTCGCCGCTCGCATCCGGGCGCTCCTGCGCCGCGTCCACCTCCACGAGGCGTCGGTCGCGGCGCCCGCGTCGGCCAGGTTCGGCGACGTCGAGTTGCGACGCGAGCAGGGGATCGTCCTCAAGGCCGGCGAGGAGGTCAGCCTCACCAAGACCGAGTACCGGCTGTTCTGCGAGTTCGCCGACCATGCGGGCGCGGTGCTCTCACGCGACCAGCTGCTCGAGCGCGTCTGGGGCTACGAGTACCTGGGCGACTCTCGACTGGTCGACGCGCACGTGCGGCGGCTGCGTCTGAAGATCGAGGATCATCCCGACGACCCGCGGCTGATCGTCACGGCCCGCGGCATCGGCTACCGCCTCATGTCCTGACCGACCCACACACCCCGTTCTGGTCGGAGTTCCGGCACGCCGCCGCTGTTCTGGTCGGAAGATCGGACGCGATCCCGTCAGAAACTCCGACCAGAACGGTGGGCGGGGGCCAATACTCCGACCAGAACGGAGGTGGGTGGCGGAGTCTCCGACCGGAACGGGTCAGGGCCAGACGGGTGGGCGCTGCTCGCGGAAGGCGGCCATCCCCTCCCGGGCGTCCGGGCCACGGAACAGCTCGTCGCTGAGGGCGCGCATCTCGGCGTACGCAGCGTCTCGGTCGAGCGTCGGGACCCGACGCAGCAGGCGCTTGGTCTCGGCGACGGCACGTGGCGCTCCCGCGAGCACACCGTTCGTGAGCGCTCCCACCTGGCCGGGCACGTCGTCGGTGACGTGGGTGACCAGCCCCATCGCTCGCGCCTCGTGGGCGCCGAACGGCTCGCCCGTGAGCATCGCCGCGGCGATCTTGCCGGGCGGCACCCGGGCGAGGATGGGGACCGAGATGATCGCCGCGGCGACGCCGATCCGGACCTCGGTCAGCGCGAACGTGACCGACTCGTGGACGACCACGAGATCGCACGACGCCATGAGGCCGATGCCGCCGGCCCGCACGGCTCCCTCGACGGCGGCGATCGTCGGCCGGCCGGCGTCGGACAGGCGGC
>JAUHYJ010000114.1 GCA_030425785.1 Acidimicrobiia bacterium
GGTATCGACAACATCTGGGTCTTTGCACAGGAGGCCAACGGCGCGCCGAGCACGGCGACGCTCGAACTGCTCACCAAGGCCCGCTCGCTCGGCGGCAACGTCTCGGCGTTCGTCGTCGGTGACGGCTCCGCCATCGCGGGCGCGCTCGGCGAGTACGGCGCCGCGAAGGTCTACTCGACCGGTGCGCTCGACGGCTCGCTGCCCGGCGCAGCCGGCGCGTCGGCGATGCAGGCCGTGATCGAGGGCGGCGACTCGCCGGACCTGATCATGTTCCCGCAGAACTACGAGGGTCGTGACATCGTCAGCCGCCTGTCGGTCAAGCTCGACAAGACGGTTCTCACGAACAACGTGAACATCGACGTCGACGGCGACACGGTCAAGGTCACGACGCCGGTGTTCGGCGGCGAGACGATGGTCACCACGTCGTTCACCGGTGCGGGCCCCTACCTCGCAGCATTCCGTCCGAAGTCGTTCGAGCCCGCTGCCGGTGATGCCGGTGCGGGCGAGGTCGTCTCGGCGCCGGTGCCCGACCTGGGTGCCACCGGTGGCGCGAAGGTCGTCGCCGTCCACGTCGAGGAGTCGACCGGTCCGAAGCTCGACGAGGCGGCCGTGGTCGTCTCCGGCGGGCGTGGCCTCGGCGAGGCCGACAAGTTCGAGATGATCAACCAGCTCGCCAAGATCCTCGGTGGCGCCCCCGGCGCTTCGCGTGCGATCGTCGACGCCGGCTGGGTGCCGTACTCGATGCAGGTCGGCCAGACCGGCAAGGTCGTCAAGCCGAACGTCTACATCGCAGCGGGCATCTCCGGTGCGACGCAGCACATGGTCGGCATGAAGGGCTCGAAGCACATCATCGCCATCAACAAGGACGCGGAGGCGCCGATCTTCGGCGTGGCCGACCTCGGCATCGTGGGCGACGTCCACAAGGTGATGCCGAAGCTGATCGAAGCGCTCCAGAGCCGCTGATACCCCTCGCATCGACGGCCCGGTCCTCTCACTGCGGTGTCTGGGGCCGGGCCGTTGCGCGTCTCAGACGCGGCGCCCGGGGCGCGGCACCCAGCCGATCATCTCGTCCAGGTCGTGCGGCTCGGCGGCGCGGCGTGTGAGACGGGCCTCGCCGATGCGGTCGAGCAGGAACATCCGGGCGTCCGCGCGCAGGTGACACCAGCCGATCAGCGCCCAGTGGTCGACATCGAGGTACAGCCCGACCGGATCGACGTCGCGGCGGGTCGACACCCCGTTGCGGTCGGTGTAGCCGATGCGCACGACCCGCTGCTGCCGGACGGCGTCCTCGATCGTCGAGCGCACGCGCGGTCGCGCCCGGGCCGGCGGCGCTGCCAGACGGAACCGGCCGCGCAGCGTCTCGGTCGCGACCCGGCCGCCCTCGTCGAGGGCACCGAGGATCTTCTCGATGGCCGATCGCCCGGCGCTCGCGAACGGGGCGTCGGGCGACAGGTGGGCGGCGACGACCAGCGCGGTCGCCTCGGCCGGCGTGAGTGAGATCGGCCGGGTCGGCCCGGCGGCGATCAGCCCGGTCCCGCCTCGGCGACCTCGATCGCCGTACAGCGGGACGCCGGCGAGCCGCAGGGTGTCGAGATCGCGCTCGATCGTCCGCCGGCTCACACCGAAGCGGTCGGCGAGCTCGCGCGCCGGCACCGTGGCCGGTGATCGCCGGCGGAGCTCTTCGGTGATCGCATGGAGTCGTTCGATCCGCTGCACCCGCTCATCGTCGCGCAGTCGGCATGAATATCCGACAACACCATGTCGCAGTCGTCCGTCAGAGTGATCGCATGTACCTCGGACTCCGCAGCCTCATCCACGAGACGAACGACCTGGCGGCCACGACGCAGTGGATCACCGCCGTGGTCGGCGTCGCGCCGTACTTCGAGGAGCCGTCCTACGTCGGCTTCGACCTCGGCGGCGACGAGTTGGGTCTGCTGCCCGTCACCGGCGAGCCGGAGCCGCCGCGCGGCTACTGGGGCGTCGACGACCTGGGCGCCGAGCTGGCCCGGCTGGAGGAGGCCGGCGCCACGCGCCTGCACGACCCCGAGGACGTCGGCGGCGGCATCTCGATGGTGACGGTGCGGACGCCGCACGGCTTCGATCTGGGCCTGATCGAGTACCCGGCACCCCCGGTCGCCTGACCGAACCGGCGTCGGCGGCGCCCGTTCGCCCCGTGCCGTCGCGCCCGCGAAGGCGCGAGCGCCGGGACCCGAGTGGCCCGACGGAAACGCGCCACCGTCGCTCCGGCGGCGATGGCTAGCGTCGTTCGCCGTGTCATCGCTCGTCGACGCCATCGCTCCGCCGCGCCTCGGCACGCGCTTCCGGTGGCTGATGGCGTCGTCGTGGTCGAGCAACGCGGCCGACGGGATGGCGTTCGCGGCCGGGCCGCTCCTGGTCGCGTCGCAGTCGACCGAGCCGTTGCTGGTGGCGCTGGCGTCGATCCTGTCCCAGCTGCCGTGGATGCTCTTCGGTCTGCACGCCGGCGTCGTCGCCGACCGGCTCGACCGCCGCCGGTTGATGGTGGTGATGAACCTCGCCCGGGTGGCCGTGGTCGGGGTGCTGGTCGCCGCCATCGCCACCGACGCGGTCGGCATCACCATCGTGCTCGTCACGATGTTCGTGCTCGGCACCGCCGAGGTGTTCGCCGACACGACCGGCGGGACGCTCCTGCCGATGCTGGTCGATCACGACGACCTGGGGATCGCGAACGCGCGGCTCCGGTTCGGCCACATCACGCTGAACCGACTCGTCGTCCCGCCGGTCGGTGCGTTGCTGTTCGCCGCCGGGATGGCGATCCCGTTCGTCGCCCAGGGGGTGCTGCTCGCGCTCGCCGCCGTGCTCGTGACCCGGATCGGGGCGACGCCGCGGGCTCGCGATGTCGTCGAAACGACGGCACGTCAGGACATCGTCGAGGGACTGCGGTGGGTGTGGCAGCACCCCGCCATGCGCCTCCTGGTGATCACGATCCTGGCGTTCAACATCACCTTCGGCGCGACCTACTCGATCATGGTGCTGTACGCGAGCGAGCGGCTCGGGCTCGATGCGGCGGGGTTCGGCCTGTTCGCGACGTTCGGGGCCGCCGGCGGGATCGCCGGCACGATCCTGTACGGACGCGTCGAGCGACGCCTGCGCGCCTCGGGCATCATGCGCGTCGGCCTCCTCATCGAGACCGTCACCCACCTGATCCTCGCCGTCACGACCACCCCGGTGATCGCCTTCGCGACGCTGTTCGTGTTCGGCGGTCACGAGGCGATGTGGGGGACGACGGCGTCGACGGTGCGCCAGCGGGCCGTACCGAACGAGTTGCAGGGACGCGTCGCCGCCGTCTACGGGGTGGCGGTGCTCGGCAGCCTCGTGATCGGCTCGGCGCTGGGTGGTGTGATCGCCAGCGTGTGGGGGATCACGGCACCGTTCTGGTTCGGCTTCGCGGGGTCGCTGCTGATCGTGGTCCGGATGTGGCGCGACTTCGGTGTCCTCACCGATGACGGCCGGCTGGCGGACCCGGTTCCGGCGTGACGGCGGTCGCCGTCCGCCCGGTCGAAGCGTGTCCGGGTCGATCGTCTCGTCGGACGATCACGTCCGGTCGGCGGCGTTGATCGCCCAGGCGACGCCGTCGGCCTCGTCGACGACGAGCAGCTGGAGCCGCCAGCCGCCCTCGGGTTCGTGGGCGTCCCAGCGGTACCACCGCAGATCGGCAAGCAGCTCGGTGATCTCGTCGGCCGACGGCGGCCAATCGTCGTGCAGGTCGCCGAGCGCGCCGAGCAGCCACCATGCCGAGAACCGGCCGATGGCCATGCCACGCCGGCGGCCGTGAGCGCCGCCGGACGCGCCCGCCCACGCGACCCAGGCGATCGCCTCGGTGGCCGGGATCTCCGCGATCCGGGCCGCGTGCACGCCGAGTGCCCCGAGCGCGTCGAGATGGGTGCCTTCGACGCAGACGACCTCGGCCCGGCCGGTCGAACTCGCCGTCCAGGCCTCGACGAGTTGGCGGACGGCGAGCTCGGTCGTGTCGTCGTCGACGACCTCGCCGTCGTGGGTGGCGGTCACCTCGGCCATGTCGCCGGACCGGTCGGGCTCGGGGTGCTCGCCGCCGACATCGCCGTAGATCGAGACCGGGTACCGGGGTTCCCAGGGTTGGCGGGCCGCCGGGATGTCGATCACGGGCGGGAAGTCGTCGAGGTGGGACGGGTCGATGTGCTCGCCGCGGATGGCGCGCTCGTGGGCGACGAAGGTTGCGACCGGCACCGGAGACAGGTGCGGCGCCAGCTCGGACCAGGTGTGGTGCACGGCCGCGACCTCGGACAGCGGGCCGATGGTGAACCGCCCGGCCTCGCCGTCGAGCACGGTTGCCGCCCACTCCGGCGGCGCGAGCAGAGCCAGGCGGTACTCGGACAGGGTGGCTGCGGGCCACAGTTGCCGGCCGGTCTCGCGCGTGGCGGCCACGCAGCGATCGCGGACGCGCAGGAGCCCGGCCCAGTCGCGATCGGAACAGCGGTCGTCGATCAGTCGGACGAGCCCGTCGAGATCGACGGCGTGGATCAGCCGGTCGAGCATCTCGTCCTGCACCCGCCAAGTGTGACACGGGTGAGCCCGGCGCCCCCAGCTCCCCGGTGCTCACGCGGAGCCCGGTCGCCGGTTCAGACGAGCGGCCAGGGGTAGCTGCGGTACGAGGCGGGCTCGTCGGGCAGCACGCGTTCCATGACGAGCGCACCCGCGCGCCGCTGGACGGCGGCGACCTCCTCGGCGTCGAGCAGTTCGGCCAGCTCGGCGGGCACGCGCTCGCACAGCGGTGCGACGCGGGCGAGCAGTTCGTCGTCGATCGGGTCGCCGGCGAACTCCCAGATCACCGTGCGCACCTTGTAGTCGGCGGCGAAGCACAGTCCGTTGTCGATGGCCCACACCCGATCGGGTCGGTCGTCGCGCGCCGGCTCGTACAGGCAGTGACCCGACTTGCGGTCGGTGTTGTTCCCGATCACGTCGAGCACGGCGAGCTCAGCCAGCCGAGGGTGGAGGTGCGCGTGCTGCTCGTACACCGTGAAGTAGTGCTCGCTGTGATCGGCGTCGACGAACCACTGGAACGAGCCCTCGCCGAGCGGGCCGTCGTGGCGGATCACCGTCGGGGGGACCAGCCCGAGACCGAGCAGTTCGGAGAGGAGGTACATCGCTCGCTCGCGCCGGTGGAGGCCGGGCTCGAAGTCCCAGAGCGGACGCTCACCGCGCACCGGCTTGTAGATCGCCTGCTGCTCGACCGGCCGGCCGTCGACGTCGGCTCGCAGCGTCGCGAGGAACGTGGCGTTCGAGCTCCACGGCATCCGACCCTCGAGCTCGACGTCGGCGCTCGAGAGGAACGCGATCGGGTCGGTCAGTTCATCCGGGGACATGGATGCCCGTCGGGGTCGATCGGGTGGCCGCACCAGCGACAGTCGGGCCGACCGGCGGCGACGACCTGCTCGGCGCGTTCGCAGAACGACGCGGCCTGGCCGCGGGTCACGTAGAGCCGGATGTGGCCGTCGCCGGTGTCGTCGTCGGGCTCGATCACGTCGTCGTCCTCGTCGTCGTCGAGACGGAACTCCTCGAGCTGCACCACCAAGCGATCGGTCGAGCGGTCGTACCCCAGCCCGATCGGTCCGAGGACGAACACCTGCTCGACCGGTTCGACGAGATCGAGCGCGCCGGCCACCGGTCGATCGTCGGGCGGCGGGAGGTCGTTCAGCACCTTGCGGAGATGCGCTGCGATCGCACTGACCTGTTGCTTCTCGCACTTGACCGCCACGCGCCGTCGGCCGTGCCGGGCCTGGAGGAAGAACACCCGCGAGCCGGGCTGGCCGATGGCGCCGGTCGTGAACGCGTCGACGTCCTCGAACTCGAAGAACACGCTCATGACGGGGTCAGCTCCTTCAGCGAGCCGCCGGTCGAGTTCACCGCCAGGACGATCGGGCCGTCGGTCGCGTAGGCCACCACGCTGATCGAGCAGGTCGAGATGACGATCCGCTGGAACAGGTCGATGTGTGTGCCCATCGCCTGGGCCATCGCGGCCTTGATCGGGTCGGCGTGGCTGACGCACACGATCGTGCCGCCGGGGTGCTGCTTGCAGAGCCGATCGACGGTGCCGGTGATGCGCGCCTGCATCTCGGTGAAGCTCTCGCCGTTCGGGAATCGGAACTGCGACGGCGCCTTCTGCACGGTGCGCCACTCGGGCAGCTTGAACAGGTCCTTCAGTTCGGCGCCGGTCCAGTCGCCGAAGTCGCACTCGAGCAGGCCGCGCTCGACCTTCGGACGCATGCCGAGCGCACGGCCGATCGGCTTCGCGGTCTCGCGGGTCCGTTCGAGCGGCGAGCAGTAGAGCGCGTCGACCGTGGTCAGCTCGGCGATGCGTTCCGCGGCCCGCTCGGCCTGGCGGACGCCCTCGTCGGCGAGGTGGAGGCCCGGCGCGCGGCCGGGCAGCGAGCGACCGGTCGTCGGTGTCTGGCCGTGGCGCACGAACAGCACGGTGGTCGGCTTCGGCTGCTTCGCTGCGGCACGTTTCCGCGCTGCCGTCTTCGATGCGGCCGACTTCGGGGACGTCTTTCGTGCCATGCACCCGTCAACCTACTGTCGATCGGCGTGGGACGGCATGCGAGCGATCACGGGTCGGACGACCTGGCGCGACTCGAGCGCGATGTCATCGGGTGCGAGGCGTGTCCACGCCTGCGCGAGTGGTGCGAGCGGGTGGCGGTCGACAAGCGGGCTGCCTTCCGCGACGAGGAGTACTGGGGCAAGCCGATCCCGGGCTTCGGCGATCCGCGCGCCCGCATCATCGTGCTCGGCCTCGCGCCGGCGGCCCACGGCGCCAACCGGACCGGGCGCGTCTTCACCGGGGACCGGTCGGGCGACTGGCTGTTCCGGGCGATGCACCGGGCGGGTCTCGCGAACCAGCCGACGTCGGTGTCGGCCGACGACGGGCTCGCGCTGACCGACGCTTGGGTGACGGCTGCCGTGAAGTGTGCGCCGCCGGCCAACAAGCCGACCCCGGGGGAGCGCGATGCCTGCGCGCCGTTCCTCGAGCGCGAGTTCGCCCTGCTCGACCGTGCCGTGGTCGTGGTGTGCCTCGGCGGGTTCGGCTTCGACGCCGCGATCCGGCACTTCGGGCTGCGACCGAAGCCGAAGTTCGGTCATGGTGTCGAACACGAGGTACCGGGTGGCCCGACGCTGCTGTGCTCGTTCCATCCGAGCCAGCAGAACACGTTCACCGGTCGGTTGACCGAGGACATGCTCGACGCCGTGTTCACCCGCGCCGTCGAACTCGCCGGCTGAGCGCGCGGTCTTCGGCGATCAGGCGGCCGGTCAGGTGGCGATGACGTCAGCGATCGAGCGGTTCGACAGCGGCCGTGTGAGTGTCGTCATGGCGTGGTCCACTGCGTGTTCGCCGATCACGCTGCGCCGCGAAGCGTAGATCGCCTGGGCGAGCTGCGGGGTGAACTCGGGATGGCCCTGCATCGTCCACATCCGCTCGCCGACCGCCAGCCCCGCGTTCGGGCAGTAGTCGCTCGTGCTCCACACGACGGCGTCGGCCGGTGCGACGACGACCTGGTCCTGATGCGATGCGATCGCCGAGACCGTGTCGGGGAGCCGGAGGCCGGGGACCGCAGCGACCGTGGAGTAGTCGCGGATGCCGATGCCCCAGCCGACGCTGGCGCGCTCGACGCGTCCGCCGAGGGCCTGGGCGACGAGCTGATGGCCGAAGCAGATCCCGACGAAGGGTCGCTCCGCCGCAACGGCGCTCCGGACGAGCTCCTCACCGGTGGCGATCCAGGGCAGGTCGTCGTAGACCGACGCCGGGCTCCCGGTCGCGATCCAGACGTCGGCATCCGCGAGCGACGCCGGAACGTCGCCGAGGTGCACGGGGACATCGAGCAGTTCGACATCGCGGCCGTCGAACATCATCTCGAAGAGCCGGAGGTACGGGCCGTGCACGGACAGCGACGCCTCGGGCAGCTCGCACATCCGGAGGATCCCGACGCGACGTGCAGATCGCATGGACATGACCCGGGAGTCTGCCACCTGCGGGACGCTGCAGCACGCCGTGAGGGCACCGCCTCGACGGCGGTCACGGGGCCCGTTGGTCAGCCCGTCAGCGGAACGAGAACACGGGCGCCGCGGACGTGGCGAGCGGAGGGAGGTGCCCGGACTCGCGCAGGAGCGGCATGACGCCCTCGCCGAACCAGTAGGCCTCCTCGAGGTGCGGGTAGCCCGAGAGGATGAACGCGTCGAACCCGGCCTCGTGGTACTCGACGATGCGGTCGGCGACCTCGCGGTGCGACCCGACGAGCGCCGTGCCGACGCCGCCCCGTACGAGCCCGATCCCGGCCCACACGTTGGGGTGGATCTCCATGCGGTCGCCCGCCGCGGCGGCGTCGGCCGCGATCGTCGCCTGGCGGCGCTGGCCCTCGGACTGGGTCGTGGCGAAGTCGGCTGCAGCTCGTGCCCTGGCATCGTCGGAGACCCCGCTGAGGAGCTGGTCGGCCGCTGCCCAGGCTTCGTCGGACGTCGGGCGGGTGATGACGTGGAAGCGGATGCCGTACCGCAGCTGTCGACCGACCGCATCCGCCCGTGTCCGCACGTCGGCGATCCGGTTCGCGGCGGCGTCGGGGGCCTCGCCCCAGGTGAGGTACACGTCCGCGCCCTCGGCCGCGACCTGCAACGCCGAGTCGGACGCGCCGCCGAAGTAGATGGGCGGGGTGGGCGAGGGAGGCTCCCGGGTCGTCGCGCCGGTGACGCGGTAGTGGCGACCCTCGAAGTCGGCCGGCTCGCCCGACCACGCCCGTCGCATGATCTCGATGAACTCACCCGTCCGCTCGTAGCGGACCTGCTTGTCCTCGAAGACGCCGAACCGGGCGAGCTCGGCCGGTTCCGCGCCGGTGACGATGTTGATGAGCAGCCGGCCCTCGGACATCCGCTGGTAGGTCGAGGCCATCTGGGCGGCCAGGGTCGGCGTCAGCAGGGTCGGTCGGAACGCCACGAGGAACTTGAGCCGCTCGGTCAGCGACAGCAACGACGCGGTCGCGACCCAGGCGTCCTCGCACCCGGTGCCGCACGGGGTCAAGACGGCCTCGAAGCCGAGCCGGTCGCAGGCCTGCGCGACCTGGGCCAGGTAGGCGTGATCGGGTGGCCGTCGGTGTGCGT
>JAUHYJ010000784.1 GCA_030425785.1 Acidimicrobiia bacterium
CGACGATCGCCCAGCTGTCGATGCCCGACATGAAGCTGCCGATCGGGTACGCCCTGGGGTACCCCGACCGGATCGCGACGCCGTTCGGTCGCATCGACTGGACGACGCTCGGCCGGCTCGACTTCGAGCCGCCGGACATCACGACGTTCCGGTGCCTGTCGCTCGCCTACGCCGCCGGCCGAGCCGGTGGCACGGCGCCGGCATCGCTCAGTGCGGCGAACGAGGTCGCGGTCGACGCGTTCCTCGAGGGGCTCATCCGGTGGCCCCAGATCGCCGATGTGTGTGCAGCGGTCCTCGACGCCCATGACGCCCACCACCCCGATACCGTGGAGGACGTCATCGACGCTGATGCCGCCGCCCGCCGGCGTGCACACGCCGCCATCGACGCCCTGACATGAGCACCCACGAGATGAGCACCGACACCTCCAGCGAGCAGGAACTCCCACCGCCCGTCGTCCCGCCCGCGTCGCCGCGTGCACACGGACGGTTCACGAGCGAGGTCATGGCCGGTGGTTCGGTCGTCGAGAAGGACGACGACGAGCTCGTCGGCGGTTGGCGCGGCGCGCTGGGCGTCATCGGTGTCATGGCACTGATCGGCATCCTCGGGCTGTTCAGCATCTGGTGGCTGATCTTCGCCGTCGGCCTGCTGTTCGCGATCTTCATGCACGAGCTCGGGCACTTCGTCACGGCCCGCTGGACCGGCATGAAGGCCACCCAGTTCTTCATCGGGTTCGGCCCGCGCCTCTGGAGCTTCCGGCGTGGCGAGACCGAATACGGCATCCGGGCGATCCCCGCCGGCGCGTTCGTGCGCATCATCGGCATGAACTCGATGGACGAGGTCGAGGACGGCGAGGAGGACCGCACCTATCGCTCGAAGAGCTACCCCAAGCGGATGCTCGTCATCTCGGCCGGGTCGCTGATGCACATGCTGATGGCGATCGTGCTGCTGTTCGGCGTCTACGCGATCGACGGCGAGCTGGTGCAGCAGGACGGTGCCGAGATCAGCGCAGTGGCCGAATCGGGGAGCGCGGCCGTCGCCGGGCTCCTCCCGGGCGACATCGTGCTGGCGATCGATGGTGAGACCGTCACCGGTTCCTCCGACCTCGGACGGCTCATCCAGGCCAACGAACCCGGCGACACCTTGATGTTCGACGTGCTCCGCGACGGCGAGCAGATCGTCGTGCCGGTCGATCTCGGCGCGAACACCGACGAGGACTCACCGCTGTTCGGCAAGCCCTACATCGGCGTCGCCAGCGGTGGCTACTACGAGACGGTCGAGCACTCGGTGCCGTCCGCCGCGGTCAACGCCGTCACCGACATCTTCCCGGTCTCGTGGGAGATGACGAAGGGTGCCGTCAAGGTGCTCAATCCGGTCAACATGTTCAGCCATCTCACCGGGTCGAACGACGACCTGTCGACGCGCCCGACGACCCTCGTCGGTGTGACGGCGATCAGCGACGACGTCGGCGAGGCCGAGGGCATCGTCGGCATCATGTACCTGTTCGCCGTGCTGAACGTGTTCGTCGGTGTGTTCAACATGTTCCCGCTGTTGCCACTCGACGGCGGCCACGCCGCGATCGCGACGTACGAGCGGTTGCGTGAGCGCCGGGGCGGTCCGCGGTACTACGCCGACGTCGCGAAGCTGATGCCGTTCGCGATGGCGGTGATGGTGCTGCTGCTCAGCTTGTTCACCGTCGGGCTCTACCTCGACACCTTCCGCTCGATTGGGTAGCGGCGCGGCGACGTGATCACCGCTTGATCTGAGAAGAATCGCGACCGCTCGGTGAGCGCACTGGTGCGGCGATCACCGATCAGAAGCCGAACTCGCGGCCGCTCGGTGTCCTCGTCGGAGCGGCGGATGCAATCGGCGCCGGTGGGGCGGCTCCTAGG
>JAUHYJ010000785.1 GCA_030425785.1 Acidimicrobiia bacterium
AGGGCGAGAACCTCACGGCGCTCGACGACAAGTCGATGCGCAAGAAGCGCTCCGACATCCAGATGATCTTCCAGGACCCGATCTCGTCGCTCAATCCGCGCCGCACGATCGGCGAGGTCGTCGCCGAGCCGCTGCGCGTGTGGGGCCCCCACGACGAAGCCGAGCAGTGGAAGGTCGTGTCCGAGATGCTCGACGCCGTCGGCATCGACCCCGACGTCGCCCGCTACAAGCGGCCGCACGAGTTCTCGGGCGGGCAGTGCCAGCGCATCTCGATCGCCCGTGCGCTCGTCATGGAGCCCGAGCTGATCATCTGCGACGAGCCGGTGTCGGCCCTCGACGTGTCGGTGCAGGCCCAGATCCTGAACCTGCTCGAGGATCTCAAGGCCAAGTACGGCCTCACGCTCGTGTTCATCGCCCACGACCTCGCCGTCGTCAAGAACATCAGCGACCGGGTCGCGGTCATGTACCTCGGCAAGATGTGCGAGGTCTCCGAGTCCGACGAGTTGTACGCCAACCCGGCGCACCCGTACACGAAGCTCCTGATGGAGTCGCACCCCGAGCCCGACCCGAAGGCTCGCATCGACGAGGACATGACCGCGCTCGGCGAGCTGCCGTCGCCGATCTTCCCGCCGTCGGGCTGCCGCTTCCGCACCCGCTGCGACCGCGCCACCGACGTCTGCACCGACGATGAGCCCCAGCTCCGTCGCGTGAGCGACGACCACTTCGTCGCCTGCCACCACCCGCTGACCGACGTGCAGGCGGTGACGGTCACATGATCTCACGTGGGCACATGCCCACGTTCCGTTCGACTCGGGGTCCGGGGGACCTCGCTTCGATACCAGCAATCACAGGCCTCTGGCCGAAACCCGAGGGGGAACCATCCGTATGAGACAGCGACGCCTGAAGAAGTCGTTCGCACTGATCGCCGCCGCCGGCCTCTTGGTGGCGGCGTGTGGTGGCGACGACGACGACGACGGCGGCTCGTCCGAGCCCGCCGAGCAGTCCGACGACGAGCCTGCGGCGGACGACGAACCCGCCGCGGACGAGGAGCCGGCCGGCGACGACGAAGAGCCGGCCGACGACGCGCCGGCCACGACGCTCGATCAGGAGGACACCGAGGTCACCGAGACCGAGGAGGAATCCCGCTACGGCGGCGACCTCATCGTCGGCCTCGAGGCCGAAGCCGTCGGCCTGCGACCGTGGGAGGACACCTGCTCGTCCCCCTGCTACAACATGATGGTCGCGGTCTACGACAAGCTGGTCGAACAGACCGCGGACGGCGCGTACCAGCCGTTCCTCGCCGAGTCGATCACGCCCAACGAGGACTTCACCGTCTGGACGGTGACCCTGCGACCCGGCGTGACGTTCCACAACGGCGTCGAGCTCACCGCGCAGACGATCGCCGACATGTTCCCGATCCAGCAGGAGGGCGCATCGGCCGCCGGTCAGATCTCGTCGGCGAACCTGGCGAGCGTCGAGGCCACCGGTGACCTCGAGGTGACCTACACCCTGTCCGCCGGCAACTCGGCGTTCCCGGCGTTCCTGTCGCGGGCCCCGATCGGCATGGTGTTCGACCCGGCCGCGGCGACCGCCGACATCGACGGCTACAGCACCGCCCCGATCGGCACCGGGCCGTTCATGATCGAGAGCCGTGACCTCGACAACGAGACGACCTTCGTCCGGAACCCCGACTACTGGGGGACCGACCCCGACGGCAACCAGCTCCCGTACCTCGACTCGGTGTCGTTCCGCCCGATCCCCGACGAGGGCACGCGACTCGACGCGCTCCTGTCGGGCACGGTCGACGTGATCCAGTCGTTGCGACAGGGCACCATCCGTGACGCCCGTGCCGCCCGCGACGGTGGCGCCGAGATCACG
>JAUHYJ010000115.1 GCA_030425785.1 Acidimicrobiia bacterium
CCCTTGCGCAGTACCGCTCCGGCCGCGGGCTCGGCGGCACCGCCGAGCACCTTGAACAGCGAGGTCTTGCCGGCTCCGTTGCGGCCGACGATGCCGACCTTGTCGCGCGGCATCACGGTGAACGAGGCGCCGTCGACGACGAGTCGACCACCCACCTCCACCGAGAGTGCCTGTGCCTGGAGCATCCGACCAGGCTACGGCCGCCGCATCGACGACCCGACGAGGGTTCCGCCAGGCGTGACCTTCGAGGTCAGATCAGGATCGCCGAGTCGTCCGTGAACACCGACTCGAGGCAACCTCCGCCGGCGAGCGATGCCGGCGCGTCGCCGAGCACCCCGGCGGTCAACACCACGAGACGTTCCATGCCGGCGGTGGTCGGCACGAAGCCGTCGTCGAGCAACTCGACGTCCTGCTCGTCCTGGATCGTCTGCGACCAGTCGACGAGCTCGACGTTCGGCCGCTCGTCGGCGATCGCACGGATCTCGCCGTTCAGCGCGACCGCCTCGGCGCTCAGGTCACCGTCGAGGGTCACGGGAGCGACGGTGTACAGCACGACCGGGATCGGGCCGAGCCGGTCGATGAGGTCGTCGAGCGCGCTGCGGAACTCGTCCGGTCCGGTGTCGACGTGGTGGCCGAACATCAGCCCGACGGCATCCCAACCCTCGCCGGTGTCGACCGCCACGGTGTCGAGCACGTCGGACGCGAACGACAGGAACCGACCGCGTTCGGCCTCGATCTGGGTCTGCCAGCCGAAGTCGGCGAACGTCTCGCAGCCGACACCGTCCTGCCGGGTCGTGAGGGTCGCCATCGCCGTGTCGCCGATCAACAGGAGTCGGTTCCCGGCCGCCACGTCGCCGACGGAGTCGGTGATCTCGGGCGGCGCGAGCGTGGTGGGCGGCGCCGTCGTCGGCGGCGCAGTGGTCGGCGCCGCGAGACCGCCGATCGGCGTCAGCGGTTCGGGCAGCTCACCGATCGCGACCGTCGCGGGCACGTCGGGTGCCACGGCCGTCGGCTCGGGGTCGGTCGAGCACGCGACGAGCGGCAGCACACCCAGGCAGCACGCGACCGTGCCAGCTGCTCGCCTTGCCGTCGTCCGCCGTGGTCTCACCGGTGACCATTCAAGCCGACGGGCGGGCCCACCGCACGGTGGGCCCGCCCGTTCGACGTGTGATCGGTCGCCGGCGACGTGTCGCTCAGCGGTTCTGCAGCGAGTCGCGGATCTGGGTGAGCAGGTCGATCTCGGACGGACCGGCCTCCTCGTCCTCCTCCGGACCCTTCCAGTTGTTGTACGCCTTCACGAGCAGGAAGAGGATGAACGCGACGGTCACGAAGTCGATCGCTGCTCCGATCACCAAGCCGATGCTGATGAAGGATTCCCCGAGATCGAACCCGATGCCGGACAGGTCGTTCTCGCCGAAGATCGCCGCGATGATCGGTTCGATCACGCCGGCGAGCAACGCGTCGACGATCGCCTTGAAGTACAGGGCCATGATCAAGCCGACGGCGATCGTGACGACGTCGCCCTTGTTGATGAAGTCCTTGAACTCATCGATCATGTTCTTCATGTGAGATGTCTCCTGGCTCTCTGGTGTGCTTCCCGCCGGCCATAGTCAAGCACAGTCGGCGAGCGCCCCTCGGCGTTCCCGCTGACCGCATCGATCGGCTGCCCGACCACCGCCCGCCGACGTCTACGGTGTGGCCCGATGTTCGACGAGGACCCGCACGCCGGCGACCAACTGCCCGAGCTCCTCGACCGCATCGACGCACTTCGCGTGCTGCGGGCCGACTCGGCGGAGGAGAAGGGCCGGCTGCTCGAGGAGATCGGCGGCCCCGGCAAGGTCGAGCAGGACATCGTCAGCGAGCTGTCGAAGATCAAGCCGCTCTGGCAGCCGACCGAGTTCGACGAGGCGCACCGGCTCGCGATGCGGTCGCTCGAGGTGCTCGACCGCAATGGGGTCCGCGAGGCCCCCATGCCGAGGATCCTCGGGCCGCTGAAGCCACTCGCCGGTGTCGTCGTCCAGCTCGTCACGCGCTGGATCGTGCGCGGCTACCAGAACAGCCTGGCCACGAACATCCGCGAGCTCTACGAGCGACGCGAGGCCAACAGCATCTGGGGGTCGCCGGCCCACCGCCTGTTGCGTCGCGCCCGCATCGACGCCGAGCAGGTCGAGCAGGGGCTCAAGTCGAACCCGGTCGGCGTGCCCGGCTTCCTGCTCGGTGGTGCGGCGCTGTCCGGGCTGTTCTCCGCTGTCGGCGGCGCCGTCGCGTCGGCCGTGAACGACCCGACCTGGCGCCTCGTGCTGTCCGTGTCGCTCGCGATCGTGCTGCTCGGGTTGTCGTGGGTGGCGATCTACGCCGCCTCGATCGCCCGCCGGCGGATCCGGCTGACGACCGAGCAACCGATCCAGGCGCTCTGGGACACGATCGGTGCGGCCGGCGACCCGCCGCGCGATCACTCGTACCACTTCGCGCTCGTCGCGATCGTCCTCGTGGTGCTCGCCGCCGTGGCGGTACCGTTGATCGTCTGGGCCGTGATCGAGCAGGTGGGCTGATGGAACGTTACGACCTCGTCGTCATCGGCATGGGTTCGGGTGGCGGGCTCGCCGCCGAGTTCGCGGCAGGTGAGCTCGGCCTGCGGGTCGCCGCCGTCGAGCGTGGCCGGATCGGCGGCGACTGCCTCTGGACGGGCTGCGTTCCGTCGAAGTCGCTGATCGCCAGCGCGCGGGTCGCCCAGACGATGCGGACCGCGGGCGAGTTCGGCATCGCCGGCCACGAACCCGACGTCGACCTGGCGGCCGTCTGGGCGCGGATCAAGCGCATTCAGGCCGACATCGCCGCGACCGACGACAGTCCCGAACGGTTCCGAGAGCTCGGCGTCGACCTCATCGAGGGCACCGCCAGGATTTCCGGGTACCGCAAGGTGACGGTCACGACGGCCGACGGCAGCCGCGAGCTCGACACCCGGTACATCCTGGTGTGCACCGGCAGCCGGCCGTCGATGCCGCCCATCCCCGGCCTCGACGAGGTCGAGGTGATCACGAGCGAGACGCTGTTCGAGATCGAACGCCCGCCCGCGTCGATGGTGATGATCGGGGGCGGACCGATCGCCACCGAGCTCGCGCAGTCGTTCGTCCGGCTCGGCGTACCCACGACCGTGATCGAGCAGGCCCACCGGTTGGTGCCGCGCGACGAGCCGGAGCTCGCCGAGCGACTGGGCAAGCGGCTGCGATCCGAGGGCGTCGACCTGCGCCTCGCGACGACGGCGACGGCCGTCCGCCGGGAGGACGATCGCATCGTGGTCGAGACGACTGACGGCGAGTTCTCCGGCCACGGTCTGATGGTGGCGACCGGTCGCATCGCCAACGTCGAAGGGCTCGGGCTCGAGGCGCTCGGTGTCAACGCGAACCGCCACGGGGTCGAGGTCGACCACCGCAACCGCACCCACGTCCCGAGCATCTACGTGGTCGGTGACGCTGCTGCGGGCCGCCCGTCGTTCACCCACGCAGCCGCCCACGACGCCGTGCTCGCGGTGCGCGACATGTTCTTCCCCGGCACCGGTACACCGGCGCAACTGGTGCCGTGGTGCACCTTCACCGACCCGGAGCTGGCGCACGTTGGCCTCACCGCCGCCGAGGCGCGCGACCGACACGGATCTCGGTCGGTCGAGGTCTTCCGGCACGAGCTCGCCGAGAACGACCGCGCCCGCGCCGACGGCACCACGGCCGGCATGCTCCTGGTCGTGACCGTCAAGGACCGCATCGTCGGCGCCCATGCCCTCGCTCCCGGCGCCGGCGAGCTCATCCACGAGCTGGCGATGGCGATCCGGTTCGGGATCGGCATCGACGAGCTGTCCGACCTGATCCACGTGTACCCGACGATCAGCACCGGCATCGGCCGGCTCGGCGCCGATCGGTCGTTCCGGACGGCGCGTCGCTTCCGGCCGCTCGCCCGGCTCAGCCGAGTGTTCGGGTAGTCGGCAGGCAGATCACGTGATCGGGCTCGACCGCTCCTGCTCGGGCGGGCGGACCTCGGCGAAGGTGTCGATGCGGCGCAGGCTCGGGAACGCGATCGCGAACCAGCCGGCGATCGCCATCGTGATGAGCCCGCCGCCGGCGATCGCCCACGGCACGCCGACGACCCGCGCAGCAACACCGCTCTCGAACGCACCGAGCTCGTTCGACGCCCCGATGAAGACCGACTCGACCGCGGTGACGCGCCCGAGCTGATCGTCGGGTGTGGCGAGCGGCAGCAGCGTGCCGCGGATGTACATCGAGACCATGTCCGCCGCGGACACGACGACGAGCGCGATGAACGCGACGGTGTACGAGCGGGTCACGCCGAACACGACCGTGCCGGCCCCGAAGATCGCCACGACCCACAGCAGCACCGGTCCGACCCGCCGCTGGACCGGCTTGATGCTCAGCCAGATCGCCATCGTCGCGGCGCCGATACCGGGTGCCGCACGCAGCCAGCCGTAGGCGATGTCGCCGACACCGAGCCGCTTCTCGGCCACGGCCGGGATGAGCGCGATCGCCCCACCGAACAGGACCGCGAACAGGTCGAGGCTGATCGCCGCCAGCACGACCGGCGTGCGACGAATGAACTTCAGGCCTTCGAGCGCGTTCGAGACGGTCGGTCGCTCACGCGTGCGTTCGGGTTCGCGGGCGTAGCGCAGCCGGAGCAGCGGAACGATCGACACGAGCTGCAACACGGCCGCGATCGTGTAGGCGGTCGACGGGCCGGCGACGTAGAGGAAGCCGCCGAGCACCGGACCGACGATCGACGCCGACGTGAACACCGCGGTCCACAGTGCGACGGTCGCCGGGAACTCGATCGCCGGCACCGTGAACGGCCCGATCGCCCGCCGCGCCGGCACGAGCATCCCGTCGGCCGCCCCGTAGCCGAGCGCGATGAAGAAGAAGGGCCAGACCGTCGTCGGCGAGGTCTGCGAGAGCGCTATCAGCGCGATGCAACCACCGACGCGCCCGAGCAGGAACAGGGCGCTGACCCGTCGACGGTCGAACCGATCGGCGACGTAGCCCGACACGAGCACGAGCAACGCCGCCGGCAGGAACTGGGCGAGCCCGATGAGGCCGATCGAGAGCTCGTCGTCGGTGGCGTCGAACACCTGCTTGAAGAGCACCGTGACGAAGATCTGGGTGCCGACGGCGGCGAGCGCGGTCGACGTCAGGTACTGGCGAACCGCACGATGGCGCAGGACCTCGCGGGTCGTCGTCACCGGGGCGACGCTACCGGTCGCCGTCGATGGGCGCGCGATCCCGTGACGGGTGTGTCCATTGTGTTGCGAAGCGCGCGTTATTCCCGCGCAAGTCGGAAAACCACGGACGTTGGCGGTTCGTGAGGAGCTACAACGAGTCCATGGCGGTACCACACATCATCACCACGTCGGCGGGCGTGCGACCACCGGCGGCTCGCCGCCACGTCGGCGACCGCGCCGGCGATCACGTCATCGACGCGGGCACGGTCCTGCTCGGTGCCGCGCTGAGCGTCCTCGCGACCTTGCTCACGGTCGTGCTCGCGACCTTCGGCGAGGTATCGCAGTGGTCGCTCGTCGTGAGCGTCGCCGCGATCGGCTTCGTGACGAGCTGGGCTCGCAGCGGGCGTTCGCACCGCCACCGACCGGCGATCGTCACGATCACCCATCACTGAGCCGCACGAGTCCCGCTGCCCGGCCGACCGCACCGGTGTGCGACGATCGGCCGGTGAAGGTTCGCATCGGCTTCGGGCTCGGCACCCGCACCACCCTCCACGACGACCGCTTCGGCCCTGTGGTCGACGCGCTCGAGCGACACCGATTCGACAGCCTCTGGGTGTCCGAACGCATCGGTGGGCCGGCACCCGATCCGCTGGTCGCGATGGCGTACGCCGCCGGCCGTACCGAGCACCTCAAGTTCGGGATGTCGGTGATGGTGCTGCCGGGCCGGAACCCGATCGTCCTCGCGAAGGCGCTCGCCAGCCTGGCGACGATGTCGGGCGGGCGGCTCCTCCCGGCGTTCGGGCTCGGCCAGGTCGATCCCCGCGAGCAGCAGGCCTTCGGCGTCGACCGCCGGGAACGCGCGCCGTGGTTCGACGAGGCGATGGAGGTCATGCGGGCGTGCTGGTCGGGCGAACCGGTCGTCCACCACGGCGAGCGCTTCGCCTACGACGGCGTGCGGGTCCAGCCGGTCCCGACACGGATGGACGTCTGGCTCGGGGGCATCGCTCCCTCCGAGCTGCGCCGGGTCGGCCGGCTGGCCGACGGGTGGCTGCCCTCGTTCGTCACCCCGACCGACGCCGCAGCGGGCCGCGAGGTCGTCGAGCAGGTCTGCGCCGAGCACGACCGTAAGATCGAGGACGACCACTACGGGGTGCTCATCCCCTACTCCCTGGGCGAGCCGCCGCCCGAACCCATCATGGCGATGCTCGCGAAGCGTCGCCCCGACCTCGACCCGCGCGAGCTGGTCCCGACGTCGTGGGCAGAGCTCGGCGCGGCGATCAGCCGGTTCGTCGACGTCGGCACGAGCAAGTTCGTGGTGCTCCCGATGGTCGAACCCGAGACGGTCGAGCAGTGGGAGTCGCACCTCGCCGAGGCCGCCGACGCCCTGCTCCCCCTCGAGACGTAACGGGGAGTGCCTGGCACTCCCCGTTACAGCGTGACGGGGGTGACGTGGTCGGCAGCCTGCTTCGCGTGGTAGCTCGACCGGGTGAGCGGACTCGCCTCGACGTGGCCGATGCCCAACGACTCGCCGAGCTGCTTCCACCGTTCGAACTCGGCCGGTTCGACCCAGCGGGCGACCGGCAGGTGGTGCGTGGTCGGGCGCAGGTACTGCCCGATGGTGACGATGTCGCAGCCGACGCCGGCCAGGTCGGCCAGCGTGGCGACGACCTCGTCGTCGGTCTCCCCGACGCCCACCATCAGGCTCGACTTGGTGACGAGCCCGGCCGTCTTCGCCCACGCCAGAACGGCCAGGCTGCGGGCGTAGCCGGCCGACGGACGAACGGCCCGCTGCAGGCGGGGCACCGTCTCGACGTTGTGGTTGAGCACGTCGGGGCGCGCGGCGAACAGCAGCTCGAGCGCGTCGAGCGAGCCCTTCGCGTCGGAGATGAGCGTCTCGACCCGAGCGGCCGGACGACGCAGCCGGATCGCCTCGACGCACGCGGCGACATGCGCCATGCCGCCGTCGGCGAGGTCGTCACGGGCGACCATCGTGAGCACGACGTGGTCGAGCCCCATGCGGTCGACCGCCTCGGCCACCCGACCCGGCTCGTCGGCCGCGGGATCGAGCGGCTTGCTGGTGTCGACGAGGCAGAACCCGCACGCGCGCGTGCACCGTTCGCCGAGCACCATGAACGTGGCCGTGCCGTCGCTCCAGCACTCGGACAGGTTCGGGCAGCCGGCGTCCTCGCACACGGTCACCAGGTCGAGTTCGCGCATCGTCTTCTTGAGGGTCAGCACCTCGGGCCCGAGCGACACCTTGGGCCGCAACCAGTCGGGCTTGCGTGTCTCGATCGAGAGGCCGTCGGTGACGCCGGCCGCCTCGAGGCGTGCGTGCGAACGTGGCCGGAACGTGACCCGCTCGCCGGGCCCCTCGCCGCGCGAGAACGGCGCGAGATCGGTGCTGCGATGCTGCCAGGCGACGTCGTGCCGATCGACGACCCCGTCGGCCCACCGCTCGGCCGCGAGCCGGGCGACGATGGCGACGACCTGTGCCATCGTCGCGTCGACCCCTTCCTCGGCGAGTGAGGTGACCGGGCGGTCGGCGATGCCGCAGGCGACGATGTGCTCGCGCAGGTACGCCATGTCGGTGGTGAGGTTCAGCGCGAAGCCGTGCATGGTGCGCCCGCGCGCGAGCCGGACACCGATGGCGGCGATCTTGCGCGGTGTCGGCCCCTCGGCGTCGACCCACACGCCGGGATAGTCGGGCAGGCGCCCGGCACCGGGCAGCCCCAACTCGGCCAGCGCGTCGATCAGCAACTGCTCGACGGCACGAACGTGCTCGAGCGACCCCTTGGCGTTGGGCAGGTTGACGATCGGGTAGCCGACGAGCTGACCGGGGCCGTGATACGTGATGTCGCCGCCGCGATTGACGCCGACGAAGTCGGCCCCGACCGCCGCCGGATCGCAACGCAGGTTCGTGTCGAGATCGGCGTGCGGGCCGTAGGTGAACACGTGCTCGTGTTCGAGCAGCAGCAGGTGCTGCTCGGTGCCGTGTTCGAACAGCGCCGTCTGGACGGCAAGCGCCTCGCGATAGGGCACCCGGCCGAGCCAACGAACCCGGAGCGGTGCCGTACTCATGTCAGAGCTCGGCGCCCCAGTCGCGGGTCTCGAGGAACTCCTTGACCTTCTTCAGGAACCCGGCTGCGTACGCACCGTCGAACGCCCGATGGTCCCAGCTCATCGCGAGGTTGCCCACCGGGTGGATGGCGATCGCCTCGCCGCCGTCCGAACCGCGCACGACGACCGGCTTGCGGACGATCGCGTCGGTCGAGATGATCGCGACCTGGGGCTGGTTGATGATCGGCATCGTCAGCACCGACCCCGCCGAGCCGTTGTTCGAGATGGTGAACGTGCCGCCCGAGATCTCGTCGGGTCCGAGCTTGCGGTCGCGGGCCCGGTTCGCGAGGTCACTGATCTCGCGTGCGATCGCCTTGAGCCGCTTGGTCTCGGCATCGCGGATGACCGGAGCGAGCAGGCCCTCGTAGTCGAGGTCGACCGCGATCGCGAGATCGACGAATCCGTGCACGACGAGCTCGTCGCCGTCGACGCTCGCGTTCAGGTGCGGGAACTCGCCGAGCGCATCGACGATCGCCCGCGAGATGAACGGCAGATAGGTGAGGCTGAAGCCCTCGGACGCCTTGAAGTCGCCCTTGACCTTGCCGCGGGTCGTGTCGACGTTTGCGAAGTCGACCTCGACGACGCTGAACGCGTGCGGCGAGACCGCCTTGCTCATCACCATGTGGTCGCCGGTGAGTCGGCGGATCTTCGACAGGCGCACGGTCGTGTCGCGATCGTCGGCCTGCACTGCCGGCGGCGCCATGGCGGGTGCCGGGGCTGCGGCGGGAGCAGGTGCCGGGGCCGGCTCCGCGGC
>JAUHYJ010000116.1 GCA_030425785.1 Acidimicrobiia bacterium
GCTGCGTCAGGGCACGATCCGCGACGCCCGCGGCGCCGGCGACGACATCAAGCTCCTCGAGTTCCAGGGCAACAACGTCGGTGGCGGCATGTTCAACGTGCTCGTTCCGCCGTTCGACGATCTCCGGGTGCGCCTCGCGCTCACCCAGATGAACAGCCAGGAGAACGTCATCGAGGCACTCGGTGGCACCGGCATCTCGTCGGAGGGCACCCAGTGGTTCAGCCCCGACTCGCCGTGGTACTCGCCGGCGGTGGCCGAGGCATGGCCGCCGTTCGACTTCGAGGCCGGTGTGGCCACGCTGACGGAGTACGTCAACGACCCCGAGCGCTCCGACGGCAAGGGCGCCGGCGAAGCGATCGACGTCGAGCTGTCGTGCCCGCCCGACCCGACGCTGATCGCGGCCATGCAGGTCCTCGAGCAGACGTGGTCGGGCAGTGGTCTCGTCAACGTGACGCTGACCAACTTCGACCAGCAGACGCACATCAACAATGCGCTCGGTTCGCCCGACGACGGCTTCGTCGGCTCGCACCAGGCGCACTGCTGGCGCTGGAGCGACGACAACGACCCGTCGATCTCGCTCAACCCGTTCCTGGCCCCGCCGACGGCGGAGATCGCCGAGGCCGCCGGTCTGCCCGGCGTCGTCTCGCCGCTCAACTTCCCGAACTGGTGGAGCCCCGAGTCGTTCGAGGCCGCACAGGCCGCCATCCGCACCGACGACTTCGACGAGCGCTACGCGCTCTACGAGTCGATCATGATGAACATCGCCGAGGAAGTGCCGATCTGGTACTCCGGCTACACGGCGACGGCGATCGGCACCGCGCCGAACGTCGAGGGCATCAACGGCTGGCACCTCCCGAGCGGCGACCTCGGCATCGGTTTCCCCTCGGCCGAGGGGCGCTATCACGAGGTCTTCCTGACCGAGTGATCCGGTGACGGACCAGTGATCGAGTGACGAGACCCCGGGCAGGAACAGGAGGCAACACATGGGAAAGTTGATCGCGACACGGTTGGTACGGCTCGTACTGACCCTGCTCGCCGTGACGTTCCTCACGTTCAGCCTCACTGCGCTCCTGCCCGGGGATCCCGTCAACGCGATCCTCGGCGTCGACGCCCCCCGGGATCAGGAGACGATCGACCAGATCCGCGCCGACCTCGGGCTCGACGACCCCTTCCTCGTCCGCTACGT
Source organism: Acidimicrobiia bacterium (assembly GCA_030425785.1). Taxonomy (GTDB): domain Bacteria; phylum Actinomycetota; class Acidimicrobiia; order Acidimicrobiales; family Ilumatobacteraceae; genus Ilumatobacter. Next base: position 1,187 of record JAUHYJ010000116.1, read on the forward strand.
CAACTGGCTCGGCGACGCCGTCCAGGGCGATCTGGGCGAGTCGTACATCAACCGTGGGCAATCGGTCGCCGGCACGATCGCCGACCGGGTGCCGGTGACCGCCCAGCTCGCCTTCATGGCGATCGTGATGGCCGTCATCCTCGCCGTGCCGATCGGGGTGATCGGCGCCTACAAGCAGGGCAAGTGGCAGGACACGGCGAGCTCGGCCGGCGTCCAGATCGCGCTGTCGATCCCGAACTTCATCTTCGGGATCTTCTTCATCTGGTTGTTCGCCGTCCAGCTCCAGTGGCTCCCGGCGTCCAACTGGAACCGTCTCAGCGACGGAGTGCTCGCCAACCTCGAGACGGCGATCCTGCCCGCGGCTGCACTGGCGATGACCCAGATGGCGATCTTCTCCCGCCTCGTGCGGGCCGACATGCTCGCCACGCTGCAGGAGAACTACATCCTGGCGGCGCGCTCCAAGGGTCTCAGCGACCGCTTCATCCTCATGCGTCATGCACTGCGCCCGAGCTCGCTGTCGCTCATGACCATCATCGGCATCAACTTCGGTGCTCTGCTCGGTGGCACCGTCGTGATCGAGACGTTGTTCGCCGTGCCCGGGCTCGGGTTCCGGCTCATCAACGCGATCAACCAGCGTGACATCCTGGTCATCCAGGGCATCACGGTGTTCGTCGCCGTCGTCTACGTCGTCATCAACACGATCGTCGACCTGCTGTACGCCGTCATCGACCCTCGCATCCGGAAGAGCTGAACCATGTCGACGACGGAATCCGCACCACACCGCCCCGACTTCCCGCGCGACCGCCTGAGCCCGGTCTCGACGGCCACCCAGGCCGACGCCGCCCAGCAGGGCAAGCCGCGCCGGTCGACGCCGCGCCAGACCTGGAAGGCGATGCCGTTCCTCGTCAAGGTGTCGGCGGTCTGGCTCGTGCTCATCGTCGGCGGCGCGATCTACGCCAAGCTCGACCAGCACGTGTTCAACGGCGCCCTGCCCCTGCAGGATCCGAACGTGCAGACCAACAACTTCAACCCCGCCACCGGCGAGTTCGGCGACGGCGAACCCCTCGAGGGCCCGTCGGCCGCGCACTGGCTCGGCACCGACACCATCGCCCGCGACACCTTCGCCCGGCTGGTCCACGGCAGCTGGGTCAGCCTCATCGTGGCCTCGATCTCGGCCGCGTTCGGCATCATCATCGGCGGCCTGCTCGGTTCGCTCGTGGGGTTCGTGCGGGGCCGCACCGAGACCCTCGTCATGTCGATCATCGACGTGATCCTCGCCTTCCCCGCACTCATCCTGCTGTTGGCGCTGGTCTCGATCTTCGAGGTGCGCGACCTGTTCGTCATCAGTGTGGTCATCGGGTTCCTGTCGATCCCGGCCTACACGCGCGTCGCACGTGCGAACAGTCTGGCGGTCTCGAACCGTGACTTCGTGCTGGCAGCGCGGGCGATCGGCAGCAAGCCGCGCTCGATCCTGTTCCGCGAGATCATCCCGAACGTGCTCCCGACGCTGGTGTCGTACGCGATGGTCGCGGCCGCGTTCGTGGTCGTGGTCGAAGGGTCGCTGTCGTTCCTCGGCCTCAGCGTCCAGCTCCCGACGTCGACGTGGGGCAACATGATCAACCAGGCCCGCGGCGACATCAAGGTCGATGCACGCCAGGTGCTCTGGCCGTCGCTCGTGCTGTCGATGACCGTGCTCTCGCTGAACCAGGTCGGCGACTTCTTCCAGAAGCGCGGCGCCGTCCGCGACGCCGCCATCTGATCCGCTGCCGTCGTTCGTTCTGGTCGGAGTTCCGGACAGCATCCCGTCCAGTTCCCCGCCCAGAACCAGCACCGCCTCGTTCTGGTCGGAGTTCCGGACAGCATCCCGTCCAGTTCCCCGCCCAGAACCAGCACCGCCTCGTTCTGGTCGGAGTTCCGGACAGCATCCCGTCCAGTTCCCCGACCAGAACGTGTGGACGACAGAGTCGGCGGCCACCTGCTGCGCATCGACTCGCATGCGTACCCCCTCGTACTGTTGGCCCGACGAACCGGTGACGACGAGACGTCGCCGTACTCGGAGGGGGAACCGGTGTATCCAGGCGAACACGCGACACGACATCCTGACCGGGCGGCGTTCATCATGGCGTCGACCGGCGAGGCCGTGAGCTATCGCGAGTTCGAGGACCGCGCCAACCGGCTCGCCCACGTGCTGTACGACCACGGGCTCCGCCGGCTCGACCACTACGCGATCTTCATGGAGAACAACGACCGGTACCTCGAGTCGTGCGCGGCCGGTGAGCGTTCGGGGCTCTACTACACCTGCATCAACTCGTACCTGACCGCCCCCGAGGTCGCGTACATCGTCGACAACAGCGACTCGCGCGTGCTCATCACGTCGGCGGCCAAGCGCGACGTCGCGCTCGCCGCCGTGGCGTCGTGCCCGCGCATCGAGCTCGTGCTGGTCGTCGACGAGCCAGGCGGCTCAGGCGACGGCCGCGTCCGCGACTTCGTCGAGCACCTGGCGCGGTTCCCGACCAGCCCGCTGCTGCACGAACGGCTGGGCGGTGCGATGCTCTACTCGTCGGGGACGACCGGTCGTCCGAAGGGCATCGTGCGCCCGCTCCCCGATCAGCCGCCGCACGATCGCACCCCGCTGTACGCGTTCTTGTCGAACCTGTGGCACTACCGGGAGGACATGATCTACCTCTCGCCGGCACCGCTCTACCACTCGGCGCCGCAGGCCGCCGTCAACCTCACGATCCGCCACGGCGGCACGGCGATCGTCATGGAACGGTTCGATCCGGTCGAGTACCTGCGCCTCGTCGAGCAGTACCAGGTGACACACACCCAGCTCGTGCCGACGATGTTCTCGCGCATGCTCAAGCTGCCCGAGGACCAACGCACGCGGTACGACCTGTCGTCGCTCGAGATCGCGATCCATGCGGCCGCACCGTGCCCGGTCCAGGTCAAGCACCAGATGATCGACTGGTGGGGTCCGATCATCCACGAGTACTACGGCGCGACCGAGGGGCTCGGCTTCACCGCCTGCGACAGCGAGGAGTGGCTCGCCCACCCCGGCACCGTCGGGAAGATCATGCTGGGCACCCTCCACATCCTCGACGACGACATGAACGAGCTGCCGCCCCGGACACCGGGCACGATCTGGTTCGAGACCGCGACCGAGTTCGCGTACCACAACGACCCGGAGAAGACCGCCGAGGCGACGTCGCCCGACGGCACGATGACGACGGTCGGCGACGTCGGCTACGTCGACGACGGCTACCTGTTCCTGACCGACCGGGCGACGTTCATGATCATCTCCGGGGGCGTCAACATCTACCCGCAGGAGACCGAGGACCTCCTGATCACGCACCCGAAGGTCGCCGACGCGGCAGTGATCGGCGTGCCGAACGAGGACCTGGGCGAGGAGGTCAAGGCGGTCGTGCAGGTGATGCCCGGTGTCGAGCCCGGGGACGCGTTGACCGACGAACTGTTGGCGTTCTGTCGCGACCACCTCTCGCGCCAGAAGGTGCCCCGCAGCATCGACTACGACGACGAGCTGCCGCGGCTGCCGACCGGCAAGCTCTACAAGCGCAAGCTCCGCGACCGCTACTGGGGCGACGGCGCCAGCAAGATCGTCTGACGGGCGCACGATCGTGGACCTGCCGCTCGCCGACCTCGTCGTGATCGACCTGACCGTCGCCCGCGCCGGGCCGACGTGCGTGCGCCAGTTCGCCGACTGGGGCGCGAACGTGATCCGCGTCGACGCGCCGGGAGGCGGCGGTCGCGTCGGCCAGGCCGGGGCCTCCGACGACGGCAACCTCCACCGGAACAAGCGGTCGATCGAGCTCGACCTGCGCACGGCGGCGGGGCAGGAAGCGCTCGGGAGACTGATCGATCGGGCCGACGTGCTGATCGAGAACATGCGGCCGTCGGTCAAGCAGCGGCTGGGATTCGACTACGACACCGTGCACGACCGGAACCCCCGGCTCGTCTACGGCTCGATCTCGGGGTTCGGACAGGACGGCCCCTACGGCGAGCGCGGCGGGCTCGATCAGATCATCCAGGGCATGGGCGGGTTGATGGGGGTCACCGGCGAGCGCGACGGGCCGCCGATGCGCGCCGGCATCCCGGTCTCCGACCTGTCGGCCGGGCTGTACCTGGCGATCGGCGTCCTGGTCGCGCTGCACGAGCGCGAGCGCACCGGTGTCGGGCGGTGGGTCACGACGTCGTTGCTCGAATCGATGATCGCGATGCTCGACTTCCAGGCCGCCCGCTGGACGATCGATCGCGACGTGCCGACGTCGGAGGGCAACGACCATCCGACGCTGGTGCCGATGGGGTGCTTCGCGTCGGCCGACGGCCACGTCAACATCGCGGCGCCGTCGGGCCGGCTGCTCACCGCGTTCTGCGAGGCGATCGGCGAGCCCGATCTGCCCGACGATTCGCGCTTCTCGTCGACGCGGCGTCGCCACGAGCACCGCGACGAGCTGAACGCGATCGTCGCAGCACGGCTCGCCGACCGCACGACGGCGGAGTGGGTCGACACGCTCAACGCCGTTGGCGTGCCGTGCGGGCCGGTGTACCGGATCGACGAGGTGTTCGCCGACCCGCAGGTCGAGCACCTCGGGATGACCGCCGAGGTCGAGCACCCGACGCTCGGCCCGGTCGCGTTGGTGCGCAACGCGGTGACGATGTCGGGCGAGGTCCCGACGGTGCGCACGCCCGCTCCCGCTCCGGGCGACCACACCGGCGAGATCCTGCGCGAACTCGGACTGTGACGGGTCGTGCCGGGCACGACCCGTTCCATCACTTGGGTGGCATGCGGATGCCGCCGTCGACGCGGACGACCTCGCCGTTCATGTACTTGTTGGTGATCAGCTCGACGACCATCGACGCCAGCTCGTCGGCCGAGCCGAGGCGCTTGGGGAACAGGACGTTCTTGCCGAGGTTCTCCTTGAACTGCTCGGACGCCTCACCCTCGCCGTAGATCGGCGTCTCGATCAGGCCCGGCGCGACCGTGTTCACCCGCACGCCCACCGCGGACAGGTCGCGGGCGATCGGCAGGGTCATCCCGACGACGCCACCCTTCGACGCCGAGTAGGCGGCCTGGCCGATCTGGCCGTCGAACGCCGCGACCGACGCCATGTTGACGATCGCGCCGCGCTGGCCGTCGTCGTCGGCTGCATCGGTCTGGGCCATCGCGGCCGCCGCGAGCCGCAGCATGTTGAACGAACCCAGCAGGTTGACCTTGATGACGAAGTCGAACTGCTCCTGGGGCATCGGGCTGTTGTTGCGGTCGATCGTGCGGTTCGCCCAACCGATGCCGGCCGAGTTGACGAGGACGCGCAGCGGGCCCATCTCGGTCGCGGCGGCGACGGCGGCGTTGCCGTCCTCCTCGCTCGAGACGTCGCACTTGACGTAGAGGCCGCCGATCTCCTTCGCGACCGCCTCGCCCTTGTCCTCCTGCAGGTCGGCCACGACGACACGGGCACCGAGCGCCGCCAGCTGGCGGGCACACGCCTCGCCGATGCCGGACGCTCCGCCCGTGACGATCGCCGACGCCCCGTTCAAGTCCAATCGATTCATGTAGTTGTCTCCTTCTGTTGCGGCGTCACGCCGCCTTGTACCAGTTCAGTCCACGACAACCCGACCGACCCAACCGACGAGCTGCGCGCCGGGCCGCCATTCGGCTTGCTCTGACGGGATCGGACGATCTGGCCCGTCAGAGACGAGCCCTCTCGATCTCGGGATGGAGAGCGGCGAGATGCAACGCAGCCATCGGCGAAGTCGGCCGTCACAGGCGCTCGATGATGGTGGCGTTGGCGAGTCCTCCGCCTTCGCACATGGTCTGCAGACCGTAGCGACCGCCGGTGCGCTCGAGCTCGTTCAGCAAGGTCGACATGAGCTTGGTCCCCGAGCACCCGAGCGGGTGGCCGAGGGCGATCGCACCACCGTTCACGTTGGTGCGCGCGAGCAGTGCCTGCGGGTCGTCGCCGCCGTACTCCTTCGCCCACGCGAGCACGACCGGAGCGAACGCCTCGTTCACCTCGAACAGGTCGATGTCGTCGATCGTCAGCCCCGACTTGGCGAGGATCTTCTTGGTCACCGGGATCGGGCCCTTGAGCATCGTCACGGGGTCGGTGCCGGCGACCGCGAAGCTGTGGAAGCGGGCGCGGGGCGTGAGCCCGAGCTCGGCGGCCTTCTCCTCGCTCATCACCAGCACGGCGGAGGCACCGTCGGAGATCTGCGACGAGTTGCCGGCGGTGACGATGCCGTCCTCCTTGAAGGCCGGCTTGAGCTGCGCCAGGGTCTCGGTCGTGGTGCCCTCGCGGATGCCCTCGTCGGTCGTCATCATCTCGGTCGCACCGTCGATCTCGACCGGCACCGGGACGATCTCGCGCTCGAACCGGCCCTCGGCGGTCGCACGAGCGGCGCGCTGCTGGCTCTCGGCGCCGAAGGCGTCGAGGTCGGCGCGGGTCAGGCCGTACTCCTCGGCGATCATCTCGGCCCCGATGCCCTGCGGCGGCAGGAAGCTGTTGTACCGCTCCATCATCGAGGCCGGGAACGGGAAGCCCATGTCCTTGACGATCGACGCACCCATCGGAGTACGGGTCATGACCTCGACGCCGGCAGCGACCGCGACGTCGTAGGCACCGGCGATCACGCCTTGGGCCGCGAAGTGCAGCGCCTGCTGGCTCGAACCGCACTGGCGGTCGACCGTGGTGGCCGGCACCGACTCGGGCCAACCGGCCGACAGCACGGCGTTGCGGCCGATGTTGAGCGACTGCTCGCCGACCTGCATGACGCAGCCCATGACCACGTCGTCGACGATGGCCGGGTCGATGCCGTTGCGCTCCTCGAGCGCCTTGAGGACGTGGGCGGCGAGATCGGCCGCGTGCCAGTCCTTGAGCTTGCCGTTGCGGCGGCCGCCCGGGGTGCGGACGGCGTCGACGATGACTGCGTTGGTCATGATGCTTCCTTGCTGGTGGGGGTCGGGGTGCTGGTGGGGGTCGGGTTGCTCGAGATGTCGGGGCTGGATCGTCGGATGTTCTGCTGGAGTCGGACGAGCAGCGCGGCGAGTGCCTGACGGTCGGCGCGCGACACGCCGTCGCGCAGGTCGGCGCGGAAGACCTCGTCGACCTCGGCGATGGCGGCGGTCATCTTCGCGCCCGCCGGGGTGATCGCCACGAGCCAGACGCGGCGGTCCTCGGGATCGGGGCGGCGCTCGACGAGACCGAGCGCCTGGAGCTTGTCGACGTGGGTCCCGGTGACCGCGCGGCCCTGGCCCAGGTGTTCGGCGGCTCGCGTCTGGCTGACCGGGCCGAAGTCGCAGATGTAGGCGAGCAGGCTGGCGGTCGACAGCGCGAGCCCGAGTGGCGCGAGCCGGGCGTCGTAGGCGTCACGGATCGCGTTGGCCGTCGCCATCAACGTCGACTCGACGCGCAACCACGGCGGTGCATCGAGTTCATGCGTCGGATTCGCCGCGTTTGTCGCTCCCATGATTGTATGGGAGCATACATTCGCCGCCCATACAGTCCCAAGCCGGCGCGCGGGACGACGGCCATCACGACGGCCACCACGACGGCCACCACGACCGAGGAGCCCCTCATGACCGCCACCGACACCCCGACCGGACTCTCACCCGAGCAGGCCGACGAGTTCCGCGAGCGCTGCCGGGCGTTCCTGCGCGAGCACGCCAAGCCGGGCGCCCGCCGCAATCTCGCCGCCGCCCGGACGTTCCAGGCCGCGCTGGCCGAGGCCGGGCTCGCCGGCCTCGCCTATCCGGCCGAGTACGGCGGCGCCGGGTTGACGCTCGAGCACGAACGCATCTGGCGTCAGGTGTCCCAGGAGTTCCCGCAGATGACCGGCGAGCTGGTGATCAGCCACGGCATGTGTCTGCCGGTGCTCGCCGAGTTCGGC
>JAUHYJ010000786.1 GCA_030425785.1 Acidimicrobiia bacterium
CTTCATGGTCGTGTACCTGACGGCCGAGGCGGTGTGCACGGCCGGCAAGGTCGGCGCCGACGAGCCCTGGTCGGGCGCGACGCTCGGCTGGTTCATCGTGGGAGCGACGGCGGTCGCCGCCGCGATGTGCGTGGCGCTCGCAGTGCTCGCGTATCGCTCGCGCTCGACGATGGACGACGGCTTCCTCCGGGGCGTCGCGTTCGTTCTGGCGCTCGGTTCGGCCGTCGGCGTGGTCGTGGTCGGCATCCCGACGTTGGCGGTGGGCACGTGTTGATCGCCCACGGCGTGCTCGAACACGACGTGCTCGGTTCGTGGGCGCTCGACCCGGTCACGCTGATCGGCGCCACCGCGGCGATCGCGGTGTATCTGATCGGGTGGCGGCCCGCCGACGGGTCGCCGCACCGGTGGGCGTTCGTGGGCGGCGTGCTGGCATTCGTGATCGCCGGCGTGTCACCGATCCACGTCGCCGCCGAGGAGTCGCTCGCCTGGCACATGGTCCAGCACCTGATCTACGTGGGCGTCGCCGCGCCGCTGATCGCATGGTCGGCGCCGGGCGCGGCGCTGCTGCGCGGGCTCGGGCCGGGCGTCTCCCGTCCGCTCACGACGATGCGACGCGGGGCGGGCCTGTCGGTCGATCGGATGCGGACGCTCCGGCATCCGATCGTGCGCTGGCTGGTGTTCGTGGCGGTGTTCTGGGGGTGGCACTCGTCGAGGCTGTACTCGCTGGCGGTCGAGAACGAGGCGGTGCACGCGCTCGAGCACGCCTCGTTCGTCGGGGCCGCGATCTTCGTCTGGTCGTGCATCGTCGGGCCGGCACGGGCGAGCGGCCGAGCCGAGCCCGCGATCCGTGTGTTCGTGGTGTTCCTGCTCGGCCTGCAGGGCGTGCTGCTGTCGGCGTTGATGATCTTCTCGCCGACGCCCTGGTACGACGTGTACGCCGGTGCCGATGCCCTCGCCGATCAGCACCTGGCCGGGGTGCTGATGTGGCTGCCGCTCGGCGTGCTGTACACCGTCACCGGCATCTGGGCGGCCATGGTGTGGCTCGGCCCCGACGACTGAGGCGGGCGCAGCTGACCGGTACCGTGCGAGCGTGAGCCACCCGATCTTCGCCCGGCTGTACGGCCGGCTCAGCGTGGACGCCGAGCGTCACGGTGTCGCGGAGCACCGTCGCGAGCTGCTCGACGGTGTCGCCGGCCGGGTGATCGAGATCGGCGCCGGGAACGGGTTGAACTTCGCGCACTACCCGCCGACGGTCGACGAGGTCATCGCCGTCGAACCCGAGCCGTACCTGCGGGGTCTGGCGGTCGAGGCGGCCAGCGACGCGCCGGTCGCCGTCTCGGTGATCGACGGTGTCGCCGACGAGCTGCCCTTCGCCGATGGCAGCTTCGACGTGGCGGTGTTCTCGCTCGTGCTGTGCAGCGTGCCCGATCCGGTGCACGCGCTGCGTGAGGCGAGGCGGGTGGTGCGGCCGGGCTGCGAGCTGCGGTTCTACGAGCACGTGCGCGCCGAGACCGACGGACTACGCCGCTTCCAGCGAGCGATCGACGTGGCGTGGCCGTGGTTCGGCGGCGGCTGCCACACGTCGCGCGACAGCGAGGCCGCGGTCGCCGAGGCCGGGTTCGTGATCGACCGGAGCCGGCGCTTCCGCTTCGAGCCGTCGTTCGTGGCGAAACCGGTCGCCCCGCACGTCATCGGCGTCGCCCACCGACCCGCCACCGACTGACGGCGCCGGTGACTCGCTAGGCTCCTGGCCCACACGCGGATGTAGTTCAACGGCTAGAACCTCAGCCTTCCAAGCTGATGATGCGGGTTCGATTCCCGTCGTCCGCTCCACGCGAAACCCCAGGTCAGGAGTGATTTCCTGACCGGGATTCGTG
>JAUHYJ010000787.1 GCA_030425785.1 Acidimicrobiia bacterium
CGGGAGCTACGGATCACGCCTTCCGCAGGTCGTGCTCAAGCGCCGCACCCTGCCGTGGGAACGGCTCGTCGACGACGACCGACCGGACACGCCCTGGATGGCGCTCGTGCTAATCGCCGAGGGCGAGGCCGAGCTCCGCACCGGGGTACCTGCCGCCGAGTGCTTCACCGACGGCGTCGACCTGCCGCGTGGCGACACGCTCGCCGACCCGGAGGTCGGCTCGGCGAACTGCCTGGTGATCCGCAAGTCGATGGTCGACCGGATCTTCCCGACGCAGCAGGAGGTCGACCTCCTCGCGCACGCTCGCGAGGTCGACCTCGCCGACACCGAGCTCGCGCTCGGCGACGACGACGGGTTCTTGTCGGTGGTGGTGGGGAACCGGCTCCCCGTGCCCGGCGTCGACGACCAGGGCGACGAGACACCGATCACGTACCTCGCCGCACTCGTCAACCTCGAGGGGCAGTACGACCGCCTGCTGCCGCAATCGCCCGACCCGGTCTTCGTCACGCCGCTGGTCTTCGTCGAGTACGCGCAGATCGCGACCTCGACGAGCAGCGACCACGCCGTCATGAACACGGCCGACCCGTCGGTCCGGGTCGCGGCCGACCTCGGTCGTACGGTGGCCGTCGACGAGCGCATCGCCGGCGGCCCGCTGATGTCGACCCTCGGGGGATCCGTCGCCCGGTCGGTCGAGGTGACGGCCGCAGCCCGCGACGCGAACACCGCCCACTCGGGCGGCAGCGGATGGGCGCAGCTCGAGTCCGTCGAGGCATCGGCCCAGATCTACGCCGACATGGCCGCCGGGTTCGCGACGACCTACACGCCCGACATCGACGATTCGCTGCTCGTCCCGCTCGACCAGGAGCTGCGCTTCCCGGTGCTCTTGCACTGGAGCTTCACGACATCGGGCCAGACCACGTTCAGGTCACTCATGGAAGGCCTCGACTCGCGGTTGATGGGCGACACGTCGTCGACCCAGCCCGTTCCCGACGGGAGGTTGCCGCTCGAGGTCACCGAGACCGGCCACACCGGGCACGTGCACCGCACCCGAGACGGCGACGAGGTCCGGGCGTGGTACCGAGGGCCGCTCGCCCCACACCCGATGGACAACGCGGCGGCACGGCGCATCCCGCTGGCGCACAGCTCGGACCAGCTCCGCGTCGTCACCCCGGACGGGCGCGAGGACCTGTCGCTCGCCTCGGCGTTCGAGATCGGGCGGCTGCTCGCACTGTCGCAGCCGGCGATCGTCGCGTCGCTGCTGCGCTGGCGTCGCCACGACTTCCGAGCCGCCCGGCTCGCCGCCGTCCGCGACGCCGCCAGTGGCGCGTTCGATGCGCTCGGCCTGCTCGCGACGCTGCGCGAGCTCGACGTGCTCGCCGACGACCGGTGGGGCACCGTCGTCGGCCGTCACCTGGTCGGTGAGGTCGTCGGACATCCGGACGGCTTCCTCGGTCGCCCACGCCCGCTGCTCACCCCCGGCCGCCCGCTCGACGTCGACGGCGTGCCGTCCGATGTGCTCGCCGCGGGTCTCGGCCTCGACGCCGGGGTCCTACGCGGACGGCCCGACGTCGTGTTCGAACGGCTCCGTGGCGCCGAGCTCCCGGTCACCGACCTCGTGCTCGACGAGATCGGTCTCGACGCCGTTCGAGATCGGCTGCAGACCCCGCTCGAGGTCGGCCTGCGCGACCTCGGGACCGACGTACTGGCCGACGGGCTCGTCTTCGATGCCGCAACGGGGCCGGCCTTCGGTGCCGTGGGGGTACCGGATCTGGTCGGCATCGAGCTCGGCGAGCACCTGAACGCCGTCATCCGCGGCGAGTTCTCGGCGATCGACGCGATCGAGGGCGGCACGATCGGCGAGATCGCCCTCGGCGTC
>JAUHYJ010000788.1 GCA_030425785.1 Acidimicrobiia bacterium
CCCATCGACCTCGCCGCGGTCAACCCGTGGATGCTGCGCCTCGCCGGCCGGATCGCCGACGGCGTCCACGTCCATCCCCTCAACACCCGCACCTACCTCGCCGACACCGTCGCCCCCCAGCTCGCCGCCGGCGCGCAGCACGCCGACCGCCACCTCAACGATTTCGAGATCATCGTCCCCGCCTTCCTCGCCGTCGGCGACTCCCCCGCCGAACGCGACCGGTGGCGGGAGCTCGCCCGCACCCAGATCGCCTTCTACGGCTCCACCCCGAACTACTCGTTCATCTTCGACGACCTCGGCCACCCCGGCACCACCACCGCGCTCAGGGATTGCCAGAAGGCTGGCGATATCGCCGCGATGACCGCGGTCATCACCGACGACATCCTCTGGCTCTCCGAGCCGCTGTTCCAGGAGGGCCCCGTCGCCGTCGCCATCCGCGAGAACCGCATCGACCGCGACATCCCCCACTTCACGTCGGCCGGCAACTCGAACGTGATCCTCGACGGCAAGGACGTCGCCTCGTACGAGACACCGGCATTCCGGCCGACCGCCTGCCCGGCCGCGGTCAGCGCACTCGATCCGGGCTACTCGGCCTGCCACGACTTCGCGCCCGGCGGCGGCACCGACGCCGGTCATCGCATCTCGCTCGCGAACGGTGGGTACGTGGATCTGCTGCTCGGCTGGAGCGAACCCCTCAACGGCGTCACGACCGACCTCGACCTGTTCCTCGTCGACGTCGCCACCAACGTCGTGATCCCCCCGGGCGACAGCGGCGGCATCCTCGACAGCCCGGCCGTCGGCATCCCGAACGAGCCGTTCTCGTTCACGAACACGTCGGGTGGTCCACGCCAGTACGACATCGTGGTCGCGCGCTACGACGGGCCGCAGAGTTCGCCCGGCACGCCGCGATTCCGGCACGCGTTCGTCCGATCGGGCGGTCTCACGTCGGTCGAGTACGACACATCCGACGGTGGCGACGTCGTCGGCCCGACCCTGCTGGGCCACGCTGCCGCTGCGCCCGCGATGTCGGTCGCCGCGGTGCCGTACTCGGACTCGTCGGTCGTCGAGCCGTTCAGCAGCCGCGGACCGGCGCTCACGTGCTGGGCGCCGTACCGAGGCGCCCCGCCGTCGACGGCGCTCTCGCCGTGCACCGTGGCCGACGTCGACGTCGCGGCGACCGACGGCGCCGCCACCTCGTTCTTCGGCACGCCGGACGGCGGCACGTTCCGCTTCTTCGGCACGTCGGCAGCGGCACCGCACGCCGCTGCCGTCGCGGCGCTGCTGCGCGATCGCCGACCGTGCGCGAGCGCGAGCGAGGTCGAGTCCGCGCTCACGTCGACCGCGGCGAGCGTCGGGGCACTCGGCACCGCCGAGGTGGGAGCAGGGCTCGTCGACGCTGCCGACGCCACGGGCGCGATCGGCGCCGGTGACGATTGCCCGACCCCGCCGACGAGCGAACCGGTCGTCGAGCCGCTCACGCCGCAGCGCTTCGCCGACTCGCGCGACGAACCGACCTTCGACGGCGCGTTCCGTTCGACCGGACGGCGCGCCGCCGACTCGACGTGGGAGATCGACGTCGGCGGGCGCGGCGGCGTCCCTGCCGACGCATCGGGCGCCGTCGTGAACGTCACCATCGTGAACGGCGAGGCACCGGGCTTCGCCACCGTGTATCCGTGCGGCTCGCGCCCGCTCGCCAGCAGCCTCAACTACGTGCCCGGTGGGCTCGAGGCGAACGAGCTGGTCGCCAAGCTGTCGTCGACCGGCACGCTGTGCATCTACACCTTCGCCGGCGCCGACGTGATCGTCGACGTCGTCGGCTACCTGCCGGCCGCATCGCCGTACGTGCCCCTGTCGCCGTTGCGGGTCGCGGACTCGC
>JAUHYJ010000117.1 GCA_030425785.1 Acidimicrobiia bacterium
CCGTCAGGCAGCTGCGTGCCAAGGACGCTGCGATCGCACGATCGCGCATGATCGTCGGCGTCACGATGCACGACATGCCGGTCGCCTCGACCAGAGCGGCGGCGTCGCGGTCGACCTCGTCGACGACGAGGGTCGCGGCGATGTCCCGATACACCTCGGCGACCCCCACGACGGACGAGTCGATGCCGAGCTCGCCGAGCATCCGGTCCGCCGGGCCCTTCAGCGCCGCGCCGCCGACGATCGGGGACACGGCGACGACCGACGACCGCCGTCCGGCGAGGAGCTCGTCGACCTCGGGCAGCGCCCGCAGCGGTCCGATCGAGACGATCGGGTTCGACGGTGCGATCACCACGACGTCGGCCTCGACGAGGGCGCGTCGGGCATCGGCGGTGAGGGTCGCGTCGTCGTGGTCGAAGCGGACCGACCGGATCGGGACGTCGTGGCGGAGCCGGACGAAGTAGTCCTGGAACGAGACCTCGCCGCCGTCGACGAGCTCGACGAGGGTGTGGAAGCGGGCGTCGGTCATCGGCAGCATCGTCAGCCCGAGCCCCCAGGCGGTGGCGACCTCGCGGGTGACCTCGGTGAGCCGCGCGCCTTCCCGCAACCGGGCGGTCCGGTAGAAGTGGGTGGCCAGATCGGTGTCGCCGAGGTTGAACCAGGTCGGCGCCGCGGTCGAGCCGGCGGGCCGGACGGCCGCGTATCGTTCGAGGGCCTCCATCGTCCGCCAGGTCTCGCCGGCGAGTCCCCAACCGCGGACGGGGTCGGTCGCGCCGGCCAGCGTGTACGTGATCGTGTCGAGATCGGGTGAGATCGCGAGACCGTGGAGCACCGTGTCGTCCCCGGTGTTGACGACCGCGGTCACCTCGCTCGGGTCGACGACGTCGAGCAGGCCGCGCAGGAAGCGGGCGGCCCCGACACCGCCGGAGAGGACGGTGACCGAGGTCATCGGCCGGCCTCGATCGCCGTGCGGTAGAGCTCGACCAGTTGCTTCGCGGTGGTCGTCCAGCGGAACCGGCGGACGTTGCGGCGCCCGGCCTCGACGAGCCCCGCCCCGCCGTCGCGCAGCACCCCGTCGAGCGCTTCGGCGAACGTGATCGGCTGTCGGGTCGGGTCGTCGACCAGCACGGCGGCGTCGCCGGCGACCTCGGGGATCGATCCGACCGCCATGGCGACGACCGGCGTGCCGGCTGCGTTCGCCTCGAGGACCGGGAAGCCGAACCCCTCGTCCCTGGACGGGTAGGCCAGCGCTGCCGCGTGGGCGAGCAGCCAGGCCTTCGTCGGGCCGTCGACCGGTCCGAGGCGGCGGACCCGCTCGCGGGCGAACGCCCCCATGCCGCCGATGACGTCGGTGACGCGTGCGGCGTCGTCGCCAGGCGCGCCGGCGAGCACGAGCACGAGATCGCGGTGATCGCCGACCAGATGCTCGAATGCGGACAGGAGCAGGGGGAGATCCTTGCGCCGTTCCTCGGTCCCGATCGCGACGACGAACCGTCGCCCCGCCAGGTCGACGACCGGCGATGGTGCTTCGGCCGGGACGTCGGGGGACTCGGGCGCCCCGAGGAAGACCGTCGTGACGCGGTCGGTCCCGAGCAACTCGCGAGCCTCGTCGGCGGTCGCCTGGGAGGTTGCATGCACCCAGGCGCCGCGATCGACGGCGCGTCGCAGCGTGCGGCCGGCGCGCCGCACGATCGGTGTGGCCTGGTCGGCGTGGCGGAGGAACCAGCAGTCGTACACGGAGACGACCGCCGGCATCGCGGTCGGTGGCACGACGTAGTTCGTGCCGTGCACGAGGTCGGCGTCGCCGAGCCAACGGTCGGCGTTCGGCCGATCGGATCGCGACCACACGTGCGACGCGACGATGCCCGGGAGCGGGAGCCGCCGGTGGCCGGCCTGGGGTGTGGCCCGCCCGCTCACCAGGTAGGGGAGCAACTCGACGTCGGTCTCGTCGTCGACGGCTTCGATCATCCCGGCGGCGGCGACGGCGACGCCGGTGCGGTGTCCGTACAACGGCCCGGCGTCGATCGCGACCTTCATCGAGGCGTCACCGTATCCGTTGCGCCGTCGAGTGGGACGCGTTCGGCGCTCGGCCTCCGTAGACTCGCCGGGTCCCCTTCGCCGACCCTCAGGAGCCAGCTTCGTGCCACGCGCGTTCATCACGGGAATCACCGGTCAAGACGGCCGTCACCTGGCCGAATTCCTGCACGGACGTGGGTACGACGTCTACGGGATGGTGAAGGGTCAGTCGAACCCGCGGGCGCAGTCGCTCGTCGAGGAGATGCCGTTCGTCGAGATCGTGCCGGGCGACCTGGCCGATCTCCCGTCGCTGGTCGCGGCGCTCGAGCTGGCCCAGCCCGACGAGGTCTACAACCTCGGTGCGATCAGCTTCGTCGCACTGTCGTTCAATCAGGCCGAGCTCACCGCGAACATCACGGGTCTGGGCGTGCTGCGCATGCTCGAGGCGATCCGGATGATCGGTGGAACGCAGAACAACCCAATCCGGTTCTACCAGGCGTCGTCCTCGGAGATGTTCGGCAAGGTGCGCGAGACCCCGCAGACCGAGGGGACCCCGTTCCACCCGCGCTCGCCCTACGGGTGCGCGAAGGTGTTCGGGCACAACATCGTGGTGAACTACCGCGAGAGCTACGGGCTGTATGCCTGCTCGGGGATCCTCTTCAACCACGAGGGTCCCCGCCGCGGGATCGAGTTCGTCACCCGCAAGGTGTCCAACGCCGTGGCCCGGATCAAGCTCGGGCTGCAGCACGAGCTGGTGCTCGGCAACCTCGACGCCAAGCGCGACTGGGGATACGCCGGCGACTACGTCGAGGCGATGTGGCTGATGCTCCAGCAGGACGAGCCGGACGACTTCGTGATCGCCACCGGCGAGACCCACACCGTCGGTGAGTTCATCGAGCGTGCGTTCGCCGAGGTCGGCATCGACGACTGGAGTGGCTACGTCCGCCAGGACCCGAAGTTCTTCCGGCCGGCCGAGGTCGACCTGCTGATCGGCGACGCGTCCAAGGCGCGCGAGCAGCTGGGGTGGGAGCCGCGCATGGCGTTCAGCGAGCTCGTGGCCACGATGGTGCAGCACGATCTGGCCACCGAGGCCGCCAAGGCCGGCATCGCGCTCTGACGCGGGCGGCACGCCACGGCCCGTCTGGGCACCGCCCCGGCACCGTCCCGGCGCGGCGGGTGACGGAAGCCGGAATCAGAGGCGGGCGAGCTGCCGCTCGACCCGTTCGAGGAAGCGTCGCCGGTCGTTCTCGTCAGAACCGTCGAGCCCGTAGACCGCGCACCAGGTCGTGCGAACCCGTCGGTGGCACGCCGCGCGCAACGAGCGGATGACCGTGCGCTTGCCCGACTCGCCCTCGAGCATGTTGATCCACTTCGGTGAACCGTGCGTCGTGACGATCACGATGCGCCGGATCGAGGTGAGGAGCGGACGTACGACGTTGGCGCCGTCCGGGAGCTCCCAGGCCACACCGCACGCCCACACCCGGTCGAACCACCCCTTGAGCATCGCCGGCTGACCGCTCCACCACGTGGGGTAGACGAAGACGAGCGCCTCGGCCCAGGTCAGGTCGTCGGCGTACGACTGGAGCTCGGGGGAGACACCGGGCTCGCGGTGGCAACGTCGCTCTTCCTCGGTCAGCTCGGGCCGGAAGCCGTCGCCGTACAGGTCGACCAACCGGATCTCGTGGCCGCCGCGGCGGAGACCGGCGAGGGCGCGGTCGCGGACGGCGGCGCCGAACGACTCGGGGTCCGGGTGGCAGTAGACGACGAGGACGTTCATCGCTTCCCGGCCATCCTGCGCTCGACGCGTTCGAGGAACTCGGCGCGTTCGTCGGCCGACGCCGTGTCCATCCGGTACATCGCGAGCCAGCGCGGTCGGGCGCGCCACCCGCAGGCCAGACGGAGCGCCCGTGACATGACACGACGGCCGTTGTCGTTGATCAGCAGGGCGAAGGGCCGTGGCGATCCCCACGTGCTGATCCCGACGATCCGACGGACGTGGCGGAGGCCCGGCCGGACGCGGCCGGTGCGCTCGTCGAACGTGAAGCCGACGCCGGGCACCAGGGTGCGTTCGAGCCAACCCTTCAAGATGGCGGGCAGACCGCTCCACCAGGTGGGGTACACGAACACGAGGGTCTCCGCCGCTCGGAGCAGCTCGACGTGCTCGGCGACCATCGGGTCGCTGATCGGGTCGTCCGACTCGTAGGCCCGTCGTTCGTCGGGCGACATCGCCCCTCGGAACCCGATCGCGTAGAGATCGAGCGTGTCGACCTCGATGCCGCGGGCGACGAGCCCGCGTTCGGCGGCGGCCGCAGCGGCGTGGCAGAAACTGTCGGCGCACGGGTGCGCGACGACCACGAGCGCTCGGCTCATGCCGTCGCCAGTCGGTCTCGCAGGCGTCGGTCGATGTCGGGCCACTGTTCCGGCGTGATGGAGTACACGGCCGTCGTTCGCGGCGACGGGGCGTCGGTGTCGGCCCGGAGCCGGTGGTTGGGCAGCAGACCGTCGAGGCGGGCGCCGAGGCGCTCGATCGCCGCCCGGCTGCGATGGTTTCGCTCGTCGGTGCAGATCGCGACCCGCCACACCCCGAGCGTCTCGAACGCGTGGGTGAGCAGCAGCAGCTTGGCCTCGGTGTTGACCGCCGTTCGTTGTGCTTCGGCGCCGAGCCACGTCCCGCCGATCTCGATCTCGTCGGGCAGGTCGCGCCCGCGCCACCAGTGCGGGTCGAGGTAGCGGGTGCAGCCGACGGCTCGACCGGTCGACAGCGCGATCTGGGCGAACGGGAGCACCTCGGCGCGGTCCTGGGCGGCGAGCAGGCCGTCGATGTAGCGCTCCGTCGCCGCGACGCCGTCGGGTACCCAAGTGAGATCGAACGTCGACCGATCGACCGCCGCCGCGGCCGCCAGATCGGGTGCGTGATCGTGGCCGAGTGGTTCGAGCCGGACGTGGCGGCCCGTGAGCGTGACCGGCGGGAGCGGCGCGGGCATGAGCGCGACGGTAGCCGCCTGCCATGATCTCGTGATGGTCCGAATGTGCCGAGACGTTGTGGAGCGTGTGAGATGACGGTGAGCGACGCGGTCGACGACGATCCGTTCGGGCTCCGGTCCCTCGACGTCGCGAGCCTCCGGCGGCGCGACGGGGCGAAGTGGGGCGCGCGCCCGGTCGACTACGCAGCCTGGGTCGCGGACATGGACTTCGAGGTCGCACCGCCCATCGCCGCTGCGCTGCACGGCGTCATCGACCGCCACGAGTTCGGCTACCCGAACTGGGGCGGGCCGTATGCGTTGTCGCCGGCCGGGCAGCAGTTCGTCACCCGCATGTCCGACCGCTTCGGGTGGGAACCCGACGTCGACGAGGTCGTCGACCTGATCGACGTGCTTCAGGGTGTGCGGGCTGCGGTGTACCACCGGTCCGCGCCCGGCGACGGCGTGGTGCTCCACATGCCGGCGTACTTCCCCTTCATCGACACCATCGAGACGATGGGCCGCCGCCGCGTCGACGTCACCTGGACCGACGGCGGGTTCGACTACGACGATCTCGACGAGCGGTTGACCCGTGACGGCGCCCGGATCTGGATCCTGTGCCATCCACACAACCCGCTCGGGCACGTGTTCGATCGCGCCGAGCTCGAGCGGATCGCCGAGATCGCGATGCGGCACGACCTGCTCGTGATCGCCGACGAGGTCCACGCCGACCTGTGCATGCCCGGGGTCGAGCACGTGCCGTTCGCAGCCCTCGGCACCGAGGTCGAACGGCGGACGGTGACGGTCACGTCGGCATCGAAGGCGTTCAACCTCGCCGGCCTGCGATGGGCGGTCATGCACGTCGGCGACGCCGGTCTGCGCGACGCGCTCGCCGGCCTCCCCGGGCACTACTTGGGCGCGCCGAATCGGATGGGTGTCGCCGCCGCCGTCGCGGCCTGGACCGAGTGCGACGACTGGTTGCGCGACGTCGTCGCCGTGGTCGACGAGAACCGCCTCGCGCTGGCATCGCTGCTCGAGCAGCACCTCCCCGGGGTCGACTACCGGCCGCCCAGCGCCACCTATCTCGCCTGGCTCGATTGCCGCGAGCTCGGCTTCGACGATGAACCGCACGAGGTCTTCCGTGCGCGCGGCGTCGAGCTGAGCCCCGGCCCGCAGTTCGGGCCGACGGGCGCCGGCCACGTGCGGGTCAACCTCGCCACGAGCCCGTCGATCCTCGCCGACATGGTCGCCGCGATGGCGGGCTGAAGCCCGGCGGTCCGGCGCGCGAAGACCGCCGCAGGACCTCCGACCCTTGTTCCGCG
The DNA here is from genome assembly GCA_030425785.1 of Acidimicrobiia bacterium. Lineage (GTDB taxonomy): Bacteria > Actinomycetota > Acidimicrobiia > Acidimicrobiales > Ilumatobacteraceae > Ilumatobacter. Next base: position 6,296 of record JAUHYJ010000117.1, read on the forward strand.
ATTGTTTCGCGTGGGCACCATGTCGGAATCGTCCGCTCCCCCTACCGTGTTGCCCTGTCGTGCTGAACGGACCCTTCGCCCTCGCCCTCACCGCCGGCATGGCGGCGACCGTGAACCCGTGCGGGTTCGCGCTCCTTCCGGCGTACCTGTCGGCGTTCGTCGGGTTGGACGAGGACACCAACCGCACGACGGCGGTGGCCCGGGGCCTGAAGGTGTCGGCCGTGCTCACGGCCGGATTCGTCGCCGTGTTCGCGGTCGTCGGGCTGATCATCGAGAACATCTCCCGCGGTATCCAGGAGTACCTGCCGTGGGCGACGATCGTCGTCGGTGTGGCCCTCGTCGGGCTCGGCATCTACCTGCTGACCGGTCGTCAGATCGTGGTCAACACCCCGAAGCTCCAGCGCGGCGGGGCCGACGGCACCCTCCTGTCGATGTTCCTGTTCGGTGTGTCGTACGCCGTGGCGTCGGTGTCGTGCACCCTGCCGCTGTTCCTCGGCGTGACGTCGACGACGTTCAGCCGCGAGAACTTCCTCTCGGGTGTGCTCGTCTTCGTGCTGTACGGCGTCGGTATGGGGCTCGTCGTCACGGTGCTCACCCTGGCGGTCGCCCTCGCCAAGGACGGGCTCGTCAACCGCTTCCGGTCGCTGCTGCCGAAGATGAACAAGATCGCCGGCGGGCTGCTGGTCGTCGCCGGCGCGTACGTCGCCTACTACGGCTACTACGAGGTCCGCCTGTTCTTCTTCGACGGCGACCTGGACGACCCGATCATCGACGCCGGCGAGCGCGTCCAGGCGTGGATGGCCAACCGATTGCCGGGGCCCGACAACTACGTCGGCTGGCTCGTCGGGGCGCTGCTGATCATCGGCGGGGCGGTCGCGTGGACCATGGTGCGTGGCCGGCGCAACGGGGTCACGACCGACTCCGGCGGGGGCCGTGATACAACGGTCGCATGACCGCAGAGAACGACGAAGCGTGGCTGACGTCGGCGCCGACCGAGCCCGACGAGGTACGACGCTTCTACGACGAGTGGGCCGACCGCTACGACGTCGACCTCGCGGACTGGGACTACCGGGCGCCCGCGCGACTCACCGCGATGCTGGTCGAGTTCGGTGACGCGACCGCCGATGCCCTCGACGCAGGCTGTGGGACCGGCCTGTCGGGCCGGGCGCTGCGAGCCGGCGGCTGCACGGGTCGGCTGGTCGGCATCGACGTGTCGGTCCCGTCGCTCGAGCGGGCGGCCGCCTCCGGCGCCTACGACGAGGTGCAGCAGGGTGACCTGAACCGTTCGCTCGCCTTCGACGACGGGCGGTTCGGCCTGCTCGCATGCGTCGGCGTCCTGACCTACGTCCCCGACGTCGAGCGCTGCTGGCGCGAGTTCGCCCGGGTCGTGCAGCCGGGTGGCGTGATCGCGTGCAGCCAGCGTGACGACATCTGGCGCGAGCGACACTGCGACGACGTGCTCGACCGGCTCACGACCGACGGTGTGGTCGAGGTGCTCGCGCTCAGCGACCCCGAGCCGTACCTGCCCCAGAGCGGCGACGAGATGGCGTCGATCGGTGCCCGCTATCTCGCGTTGCGGGTGCTCTGACTCACGCCGACGCGAGGTCGGTTGCCAAGCTGGGGCGATGTACGACGTCATCGAGTACGCCGTCGACGACCCCGTCGCGACGATCACGCTGAACCGGCCCGACAGCATGAACGCCTGGACGGGGAAGATGGATCACGAGATCCGCGACGCGATCGCCCGCGCGGTCGCCGACCCGGCGGTCGTCGGCATCGTCGTCACCGGCGCCGGTCGTGCCTTCTGCGCCGGGGCCGACATGAAGTTGCTCGACAACCTGTCGTCCGGCTCGGCCGACGACGCCGACGCCAGCCTCGCCGACGGTCCGGATGGCAGCGGCGCTCCCGGCGACTTCGACGGCCGGTTCGGCTATCTGCTCGACGTGCCGAAGCCGATCATCGCGGCGGTGAACGGCGCCGTCGCCGGGATGGCCTATCCGTTCGCGCTGTCGTGCGACCTGCGTGTGCTGTGTCCCGACAGCCTGTTCGTCACGGCGTTCGCCCAGCGCGGCTTGATCGCCGAGTGGGGTCTCGGTTGGCTGCTGCCGCGCCTGGTCGGTCCGTCGGTGGCGCTCGACCTGCTCATGTCGTCGCGGCGCGTGGGGGCCGACGAGGCGCTCGCGATCGGGCTCGGGAACTACCTCGTCGAGAGCGACGAGCTGCTCGCGTTCTGTCGCCGCTACGTCGAGCAGCTCGCGTCGTCGTGCTCGCCGGCGTCGATCGCCGTGATGAAGCGGCAGGTCAACGAGCACTTCCACCGAGGGCTCGGCGCCGCCGAAGCGGCGGCGGAGCAGCTGATGGCCGACAGCTTCCACCGGCCCGACTTCGCCGAAGGTGTCCGATCGTTCATCGAGAAGCGCCCGCCGCAGTTCGCCCGCCTCACCGAGTAGCGGGTCGTGCCGGGCACGACCCGTTACACGTCAGTCGGTCAGGTCGGGGGTCGTCACCCCGAGCTGCACGGCGCGTTCGGAGAGCCAGATCGGCGGCTCGTGGAACTCTCCGGCCTCACGGCTGGCGACCGCAGGTCCGTGCTCGTCCCACACGTGGCAGGTGTTGACGATCCGCCGCCAGCCCTGATCGTCGTCGCGCATGCCCCGGACGAAGCCGGTGTCGTCGCCCTCGTCGCGGGCCTTCGCCGCGCGCATCGACCAGAAGCACTGCATCGCCACGGGCGCCATCGCCTGCAGCAACGCGGTGGTGTGGG
>JAUHYJ010000118.1 GCA_030425785.1 Acidimicrobiia bacterium
CATCGTGTCGCCGGCACGGACATGCTCTACTCGTCCGGCACGACGGGCCGCCCCAAGGGAGTCATGCCCGCCTACGAGCCCCAACCGCTCGAGGAGCGCGTCACCGGCGTCGCCGGCATGCTCGGGGTCCTGTTCGGGATGGACACGACCAAGGTCTACCTCTCCCCTGCCCCGCTCTATCACGCCGCACCGCTGCGGTTCTGCATGTCGACGCTGGCGATCGGCGCGACGGTCGTGGTGATGGAGCGCTTCGACGCCGAGCGCTACCTCGAGTTCCTCGAGCGATTCCGCGCCACCCACAGCCAGGTCGTGCCGACGATGTTCGTGCGGATGCTCAAGCTGCCCGACGAGGTGCGAGCGAAGTACGACGTCTCGTCGATCGAGTGCGTGATCCATGCCGCGGCGCCGTGTCCGGTGCCGGTCAAGCGGCAGATGATCGAGTGGTGGGGCCCGGTGCTGCACGAGTACTACGCCGGTACCGAGGGCAACGGGTTCTGCTACTGCAACAGCGAGATGTGGCTGGCCCACGAGGGCACCGTCGGCATGCCGATCAACTGCGTCGTGCACATCGTCGGCGAGGACGGCGAGGAGGTCGGCCCGGGTGTACCCGGCACCGTCTACTTCGAGGGTGGCAGCACGTTCGAGTACCACAACGATCCCGACAAGACCGCCGGCTCGCGCCATCCGAAGGGTTGGTCGACGCTCGGTGACGTCGGCTACCTCGACGAGGACAACTACCTCTACCTGACCGACCGCAAGGCCTACATGATCATCTCGGGCGGCGTGAACATCTACCCACAGGAGGCCGAGAACGTGCTGACGATGCACCCGTCGGTCGTCGACGTGGCGGTGTTCGGCGTGCCGAACGACGACTTCGGTGAAGAGGTCAAGGCGGTCGTCCAGCCGACGGTCATGCCCGACAGCGACGACGACGCAGCGACCATGGCCGCAGAGCTGATCCGCTACTGCCGCGATCACCTCGCCGACGTCAAGTGCCCGCGCAGCATCGACTTCCGCGACGAGCTCCCCCGTCACCCCACCGGCAAGCTCTACAAGCGCCTGCTCAAGGACGAGTACTGGCAGGCCGCCGGACGCCAGATCTGACGGTTGCGGCGCGGCCGGTGTCGGCGGCCTAACGTCGCACGATGCACCCGTTTCTCGACTGGCCGGGGCCGCTCGCGTTCGCGCACCGGGGTGGCGCGTCCGACAACCCGGAGAACACGATGCCGGCGTTCCGCCACGCCGTCGACCTCGGCTACACCTACCTCGAGACGGACGTCCACGGGACCGCCGACGGGGTCCTGGTCGCCTTCCACGACAACGACCTCGCGCGCACCTGTGGTCGTCCGGGCACGATCGATCAGCTCCCCTACAGCGACGTCCGCACCGCACGGGTCGACGGTGCGGAACCGATCCCGCTGTTCACCGACCTGATGGAGGAGTTCCCCGACGCCCGCGTGAACATCGACTGCAAGGCCGACTCGGGCGTCGACCCCCTGATCGACGCGCTCCGGAGGCTCGACTGCCTCGATCGCGTCTGCATCGGCGGCTTCAGCGACGGGCGGCTGCGACGTCTGCGGCGAGCGCTCGGCGACGGGCTGTGCTCGAGCCTCGGTCCGGCGCAGGTCGCGATCCTGCGGGCCGGGGTGCGCCCGCCGTGGGGCGGACAGGCCGCCCAGGTGCCGGTGAAGCAGGGTCCGGTCCCCATCGTCGACCGGCGCTTCGTCCGCAGCGCGCACCGGCGCGACCTGCAGGTGCACGTGTGGACCATCGACGAACCGAGCGAGATGCGGCGGCTGCTCGACGTGGGCGTCGACGGGTTGATGACCGACCGGCCGGCGGTGCTGAAGGACGTGCTCGTCGAACGCAGCGAGTGGGTCGAGCCCTGATCCGACGCGAGGCTCACACCTCGGCCAGGTGCACCAACGCGTCGCCGCGGTTCACGAGCGGCGCCTGCGTGTGGCCCAGCACGACGCCGGCGCGATTCGCCGTGATCCGGCCGAGCCGCTTGCCGAACGAGTCGTAGATCTCCCCCATCGACGCGCCGCGATCGACCTCGTCACCGAGCGAGCACGACAGGTGCACGATGCCCGTGCGGCTGGCGCGCACCCAACCGGTGCGGCGGCTCTCGCGGGGTCGCGATCCGGCCGGCACGTCGGCGTCGACCATGTCGAGCGCCGCGAGCGTGCGCAACACGCCGTGCACGCCGGAGACGACCGCCGACTCGTCGAACCGCCACGCCTCACCGCCCTCGTAGACGAGCACGACGGCGCCCTCGTCGCGGGCGGCCTGACGAAGTGAACCGTCACGCAGCGAGGCGTGCACCATCAGCGAGCTGCCGAACGCGGTCGCCAACGAGCGGGTGCGCTCGTCGTCGAGGTCGGCCCGGATGTGGGGCAGGTTGGTGCGATGGTCCGACCCGGTGTGCAGGTCGATGCCGACCTCGCACTTCGCGACGACCTCGCGCACCATCAGGTACGCGATCCGAGACGCCAGCGACCCCCGGGCCGACCCCGGGAACGACCGGTTCAGGTCCCGACGGTCGGGCAGGTAACGGTCGTTGTTCATGAACCCGTAGACGTTCACGATCGGGACCGCGATCAGGGTGCCCCGCAGCGTCTTGGCCGACAGTGATGCCAGCACCCGTCGGACGATCTCGACGCCGCCCACCTCGTCGCCGTGGATGGCGGCGTCGATCCACACGGTCGGCCCGTCGCTGCGTCCGTGGACGACCGCGACCGGGAGGGTCACCTCGGCGCCGGTGACGAGGCGGGTGATCGGCAGGCCGATCTCGCGACGCGTCCCCGGGCGAACGACGAGTTCACCGATCTGGAAGTCCGGACGACGACTCACGACGCCGGCTCGTCCTGCCGGTTGCGGCGACGCATCGCCCGTGGCGGCCTGCCGCCGACGTACGACCGTGCCGGGTCGACGAGGAGTGCACCACGCATCGCCTCGCGCCCCACGAGCATGCGGAACCCCATCTCGTCACGGTTCGTGAGCGTGAGCTCCGCGTCGAGCCGGCAGCCGACGACGCCGATCGACGTCACGACGACCAGGCGTTCCTCCTCGTGCCCGGTCGAGCTGCGCACCACCCGTCGATCGACCACCGGCAACTCGACGTGCACCGAGTCGAGCGCCGACCGCTGCCAGGGGTGCACGTCGAACCGCACCCAGTCGACGCCGTCGCGTTCGAACTCCTCGGTCTCGTACGCATGGATGGCCGAGGTGCGCGCACCCGTGTCGAGTTTGGCCTTGACCCAGGGCACGTCGAGCGCGGGCAGCGAGACCCATTCCCGCCACCCTGCGACCGCGAGATGGTCGGCGTCGGGCGCTGATCCGCCCAGATCGTCGGTGTCCGGCACGCTGCTAGCTTGCCAAGGAACGACTATGAAACTCGCGATCCTCTCCCGCGCCCCCCGTGCCTACAGCACGCAGCGCCTCCGTTCGGCGGCGCTCGACCGCGGGCACGAGGTCAAGGTGTTGAACACCCTGCGCTTCGGCATCGACCTGTCGGGCTCCGAACCCGACCTGCAGTTCCGTGGCAAGCCACTGTCCGACTACGACGCCGTCCTGCCCCGCATCGGCAACTCGATCACCTACTTCGGCACCGCGGTCGTGCGTCAGTTCGAGCAGATGGACGTCTACACGCCGAACACCGCGAACGGCATCTCGAACTCGCGCGACAAGCTCCGCGCGACGCAGATCCTGAGCCGGCACGGCATCGGCATGCCCGCCACCACCTTCGCCCGCGATCGCGCCGACGTGCTCCCCGCGATCGAACGGGTCGGCGGCGCGCCGGTCGTCATCAAGCTGCTCGAGGGCACCCAGGGCATCGGCGTCATCCTGGCCCCGGACACCAAGGTCGCCGAGGCCATCATCGAGACCCTCCAGAGCACCAAGCAGAACGTGCTCATCCAGCGGTTCGTGAAGGAGAGCAAAGGCCGCGACATCCGGGCCCTCGTGGTCGGTGACCGTGTCGTCGCCGCGATGCGCCGTGTCGCCCAGGGCGACGAGTTCCGGTCGAACGTCCATCGGGGCGGCAGCGTCGAGGCGGTCGAGCTCGAACCCGACTTCGAGGCGGCCGCCGTGCGCTCCGCACAGATCATGGGCCTGCGCGTCGCCGGCGTCGACATGCTCGAGGGCAAGGACGGGCCGCTCGTCATGGAGGTCAACAGCTCGCCCGGTCTCGAGGGGATCGAGACCGCCACCAAGCTCGACGTCGCCGGGGCCATCATCGACTACATCGCCAATCAGGTCGCGTTCCCGGACATCGACGTGCGTCAGCGGCTCACGGTGTCGACCGGCTACGGCGTCGCCGAGCTCGTCGTGCACGACGGCGCCGACATGGTCGGCAAGACGATCGCCGAGTCGGGACTGAGCGATCTCGACGTCACCGTGCTGACCCTGCATCGCGGCACGACGGTCATCCCGAACCCGAAGCAGTCGCGCGAGCTCGAGGCCGAGGACCGGCTCCTGTGCTTCGGCAAGCTCGAGGAGATGCGCGGCATGATCCCCGAGCGCCGCAAGCGGCGCGCCCGGGTGAAGAAGCTCCCCAAGCAGCCGATCATCGACGAGTGACCCGCGGGCCGGCGTTCGGTACGGTGCCGGTCGTGAATCCGCTGCCACAGAGCTCCGTCCGGGGCACCCGACACCTGGTCGCCGCCGCCGACCAGGTCGCCGCCCGTGCCGGTGACCTCGCGTTCGCCGCCGGCGGGAACGCCGTCGACGCCGCCATCGCCACGAACGCCGCAATCGCCGTCACCGGCCCGCACCTCTGTGGCATGGGCGGTGACCTGTTCGCGCTCGTCCACACTCCTGACGGCGTCGCTGCGCTGAACAGCAGCGGCCGGGCGGGCTCGGGCGCCGACCCCGAGGCGATGCGCGCCGAGGGACTCACGTCGATGCCGTTCCGGCACGACATCCGATCGGTGACCGTGCCGGGCTGCGTCGACGGATGGATCGCGCTGCACGAACGGTTCGGGTCGCTCCCCCTCACCGACCTGCTGGCGCCCGCGATCGACCTCGCCGAGTTCGGCTTCGCCGCCAGCCCACTGCTCGCCGGCTCGGCTCGTCGGCTCGACGCCGCCGGGCGCGAGCAGCTGCGCGAGCTGGCCGACCAGGCAACGGGGACGGGTGCGGTGGTGCGCCGTCCCGGCATCGCACGTGCGCTGCGGGCGATCGTGGCCGAGGGCCGCGACGGGTGGTACGGCGGCGAGTTCGGCGCCGGACTGATCGGGCTCGGGAACGGGCTGTTCACCGAGGCCGATCTCGCGACGAGCCAGGCCGACTGGGGCGACCCGCTGACGGCACCGATGTTCGGCGTCGACGTCCACACGATCGGCCCGAACTCCCAGGGGTACCTCACCTTGGGCGGCGGGATCGCCGCCGAACCGCTCGAGTTGCCCGACGACCCCGACGATCCACGCTGGGCGCACCTCCTCGTCGAGGCGGCCAAGATCGCCGGCTACGACCGGCCCGACGTGCTCGCCGACACCGCCGACGGTCAGACCTTGCTCGACGCGATCCGTGGACGTCGCGACCGCCTCGACACCGAGCGCGCCTCGAACTACCGCGCTCCGGCCGGCGCCGGCGACACGACGTACCTGTGCACGGCCGAGGCCGACGGTCTGGCGGTCTCGCTCATCCAGTCGAACGCCTCGGGGTTCGGCTCGTGGCTGTCCGAACCGAACACCGGCGTGAACCTGCACAACCGCGGCCTCGGCTTCAGCTTGGAGGCCGGACACCCGGCCGAGTTCGGCCCCGGACGACGTCCTCCGCACACCCTCTCCCCCGCACTGGCCACCCGCGGCGACTCGTTGGTGTCAGTGTTCGGCACCATGGGCGGCGACGCGCAACCGCAGATCCTGCTCCAGATCGCCGCTCGCCTGTTCCTGCACGGCGCATCACCTGCCGAGGCCATCCATGCGCCGCGCTGGGCGCTCGCAGGGCCGACGACCGGCTTCGACACCTGGGACGACCTCGACAGCCAGATCGTCGATCTCGACGGGCACGCGCCCGACGCATGGGAGTCCGGGCTCGCCGAGCGCGGCCACCGGGTCCGCCGTCTGCCCGCGTTCGACTCGGCATTCGGGCACGCCCACGCGATCGTGCGAACCGACGACGGCCTCGCCGGCGCCGCCGACCCGCGGTGTCGGGTCGGCGCCGCGATCGGCCGCTGACAGAGCCGTTCGGCACTGGCCGAGCGCCGCTCGACGCCCGATGATCGGGGCAAGAAGGAGGACGGCATGGCGCGCGGCCAGGCTCGCCCGGACAGGCACGGCGTGCCTGCGGCGGTCTGGGTGGTCGCGATCGGCCTCGTGTCGATGGCGGGCGCCGATGCCGTCCTCTTCCTGTCCGGCGACGACCGGCCGGGCCGAGAGCAGCTGGGCTGAGACCAGCTCGGCCGAGACCAGCTGGGGTGACCGTCAGCGCAGGAGCGGCAGGACCTCGTCGACGAACCGGGTCATCTGCTCGTTCGCCTTCGCGTACGGATCACCGAGCAGGTGCGGGAACAGCGTCAGGTGCTGCATCCCGAGCAGGTCGCGGTAGAACGCCACACCCTCGGCCACCTGCTCCGGCGTGCCGATCAGGATCGTCTTGTTCTCGAGCGACTCCTCGAGCGTCGGGATCAGCCCCGGCGGCGCCGGCTTGCCGTCCTCGCCCATGTAGCCCCGGCTCCAGCCGTACGGCCCGAGGAACTTCCAGAACTCGTCGTGGCCCGGCGTCGCCGTGCGTACCGCCTCTTCGTAGGTGTCCTCGATCCGGACGGCGACGACGAGCATCCGATTCTCGTGGGGCGCCAGCGTCGTCCCGTGCGTCTGCTCGTACTTCTCGCCGTAGGTGTCCCAGAACCGCTTGATGAACGAGTGGTGCTGGTTCCAGAACACGGCGCCGTGGCCGACCACGGGCACGTAGTCGAGCGTCGGTGGGCTCGTGACCGCCTGCCAGATCTCGTACGGGTACAGCGGGCGTGGGATGAGGCTCAGCTCCTGGACGGTCGAGCCACGGTCGGGGATGCCCGGGACGGGCACCTGGAAGTGCTTGCCCTGGAACGAGAACCGCTCGTGGTCGAGCGCGAGGCGGATGATCTCCATCGACTCCTCGAAGACCTCGCGGTTGAGCATGTCGTCGGACTGCTGATCGGGGTTGTCGTGCGAGCCGATCGACACGCCCTTGTCGTTCAGGTGCAGCACCTCGCGCGGAACGGTGCCGCGCCCGACGCCCAACACCCCGCGTCCGCCCGACAGGTTGTGGAGGGTGGCGAAGTCCTCGGCCAGGCGGAGCGGGTTCCACTGCGGCACGACGTTGAACATCGCACCGAGGCGGATCTGTTCGGTCTGGGCCGCGATCCAGGTCGAGATCTGCAGCCCGTTCGGGATGACCTCGTAGCCCTCGTACTGGAAGTGGTGCTCGGTCGTCCAGAACGAGTCGAGACCCAACCGGTCCGCGACCTTCGCCGACTCGATGTAGTCGAGCGTGGCTCGCCAGCAGGCGTCGTTCGAGTAGCGCCGATCCATCGGGGCCGGCGGCCCGGCCCCGGCATCGGTCATCTCGACACCGCCGAAGAAGAACGCACCCACCTTGAGATCGGGCTGCTGATCGCTCATGGGTCCAACAGTACAAAGTCGCCGGGTCGGGGACGGCCGTCTCAGCGAACGATCGTGTGACTGGTCGATGAACGGGCGATGACCCGGCCCTCGTGGATCACGATGCGATCGGCCGGCGCATCGGCGATCGCCGCCCTGATCGACGGCGCGTCGATCGCCACGAACTCGGCCGGGCTCCCCGGCTCGAACGTGACCGGTTCGAGGCCCATCGTCCGGCGGACGTTGTTGCTGACCAGGTCGTATGCCTCGTCCGGCAGGAGGTGTCCCGCCATCACGAGCAACGCCGCCGTCTCCAGCGGATCGGACCGCCCGACGAGGTTGAACGGATCCTGCACGTTGTCGGCCCCGGCGCACACCAGCGCCCCGGCGTCGAGCAACGGGCGGATCGCGGTGAGGCCTCGGGGCGTCGCCGTCGGGAACCCGCGGCCCTGCAGGTAGAGGTTGGTCTGCGGCAGCGTCACGATCGAGATGCCGGCCTCGGCGACGAGCGCCGACACCTCGGCCTGCACCTCGGGCGTCTGCATCCCCAGGCTCACGCAATGGCTCGCGGTCACCGACGCCCCGAACCCGGTGTCGATCACCCGACGGGCGAGGTCCCGCAAGGTGAGCATCGACGCGTCGAGCGTCTCGTCGACGTGCAGGTCGATCCGCGTCCCGGTCTCGGCCGCGGCGCGCAGGGCGACGTCGATCGAGCCGACGGCGTCGGGCTCGAGGTGCGGACACCCTCCCATCAGTTCGATGCCGGCCGCCGCACAGTCGTAGAGCGACCGGACGTTGCCCTCCGAACCCGTGCCGGTCATCGGCGTGTGGACGAGCGCCACGAACTCGATGTCGAGCAGCCCCGCGTAGTCGGCTGCGGCCTCCTGTGCCGCCCGCAGGTTCGCCGTGCCCGTCCGGTCGCCGGTGTTGATGTGGCTGCGCACGGCCGTCACGCCGTTCAACAGGAGCTTCTCGAGCGCGGCGCGGACGCGGACGACCATCTCGTCGTGCGTGAACAGGCCGCGCTGGGCGGCCGCGATCCAGGCGTCGATCGCGCCCTGCAGATCGCCGGTCGGGTTCGGAACGGCTTCGGCCGTGAGCGCCTTGTCGATGTGGGCGTGCGGTTCGGCCATCGCCGGCAGGAGCAGCCAACCGTCGAGATCGGTCACGTCGCCGGTGGGGGCGACCTCGGGATCGTGGTCGGTGACCCGGGCGACCCGCCCGTCCCGAAGCTCGATGTCGACCGACCGGCCGTCCGCCAGTCGTGCGTTGCGGAGGGTGTGCATCGGGCCGATGGTACGCAACGGGCCTCGGGCGGACGTGACGTAGCATCGTCGCATGAGCCGCCGCTACGAGGACCTGACCGGACCCGAGATCGCCGACCGCATCACCCCCGAGTCGGTGCTGTTGCTGCCGGTCGGGGCGGTCGAGCAGCACGGCCC
>JAUHYJ010000789.1 GCA_030425785.1 Acidimicrobiia bacterium
GGACCCACACCAGTCCGAGCAGCATGAAGCCGATCATGACGGGCTTGAACCACACCGGGTTCGGGGCCTCTTCGCGCTCACCGTCGACGACGCGGTCGTCATCCTTCTCGGAACGTGCCATGCGTCCCATTCTAGGTCAGCGATCTCTCGGCCAACCGCTGGATAGACTCGCCGTGTGACCGGCACCGCGACGACCCGACGATCGATGCGCTCGCGCGGCCGCGGCACCTCGGTGTTCGGCGTGGTCGGTGAGCTGCTGATCACGGCCGGCGTGGTCGTGTTGCTGTACGTGGTGTGGCAGCTATGGGTCGGCGACGCCATCCAAGGCGCGCAGAACAATGCCGCTGGTGCAGAGCTGTCGCAAGAATGGGACTCGCTCCCCGTTCCGGAACCCACGCCGGTAGAGGAGGAGGCCGAGGCCGCCGCACCGGTGATCGCCGACGAGCCGAGCGATGGCGAGCTCTTCGGCGTCATGCGGATCCCGCGGTTCGGCGAGGATTATGCGGTGCCGATGGCCGGCGGGGTGAGCCGTGCCGTGACGCTGGACCCCATCGGCATCGGTCACTACCCCGGGACGCCGATGCCCGGCGACATCGGAAACGTCGCCCTCGCCGCCCACCGCACCACCTACGGTGCGCCGTTCAACCGGATCGCTGAACTGCAGCTCGGTGACGCGATCGTGATCGAGACGTCGGATGGCTGGTATACATACCGTTTCCGCACCCTCGAGTACGTGACTCCGTCCCAGGTCGACGTGCTCGATGCCGTGCCCCAGCTCTCCGCGACCCCCGACGGCGAACGGTACCTGACGATGACGAGCTGTTCCCCGATGTTCTCTCTTGCCGAGCGGATCGTCGCCTATTCCGTGTTCGACTCGTTCCAGCCTCGTGCGGACGGTCCCCCGGCCGCGCTCGAAGGGACGGCATGATGTACGCAGCACTGTGGAGAATCCTCCCCGGACCCTGGTGGGTTCGCGTCCTCATCCTTGTGGTGCTTCTGACGGCTGTGCTGTACGGCCTCTTCGTGTTCGCCTTCCCCTACATCAGCGAGATCGTGAACCCGCAGGAGGTCACGATCGAATGACCGAGGTCCTCGTGGTCGACAACCACGACAGCTTCGTCCACACCCTCATCGGGTATCTGCACGAGCTCGGAGCCGACACGAGGATGGTCGAGGCCGACGACGTGCAGGATGTCGAGCGACTCGTGAGGGATGCGGCGGCGATTCTCATCTCCCCCGGCCCCGGAACACCCGCCGCGGCCGGACGATCGGTTGCGATCGTCCAGGAGGCGGCGCGCAACGGCACCCCCGTGCTGGGGGTGTGCCTTGGGCACCAGGCGATCGCCGAGGCGTTCGGCGCCACCGTCTGCCATGCACCCGAGCTCATGCACGGGATGACCAGCGCGGTGCATCACGACGGCGGCGGCCTGTTCGCCGGCATCCCCTCCCCCCTGACCGTCGGGCGCTACCACTCGCTGGCGGTCGCGCCGGACTCGGTGACGGACGATCTGCAGGTCACCTCCCGCACCGCGGGCGGTGTGATCATGAGCCTCGCGCACCGGACGCTGCCCATCGTCGGGATCCAGTTCCATCCCGAATCGGTGCTCACCGATCACGGCTACCGGATGCTGGCGAACTGGCTGCTCACGCTCGATCCGAGCGACGGCGCCGACGCGGTGGCACGCAGCGCCACCCTCAGCCCGCTCGTCACGCCCCGCTGATCGGCCGGGCGGCGTCCCGCAGCCGACATCCCGTCGGTCAGGACCCGGAGCACACCGTCAGCTGGATGGTCGAGTGCACCTCGGTCTCGCCGGGCGGGATCGACTGCGCGGTCACCACGGCTGGATCGACCGCCTGGCACGAGG
>JAUHYJ010000790.1 GCA_030425785.1 Acidimicrobiia bacterium
TGCTGTGCATCACCACGAGCGGCTTCACGGCCCGTTCGATGGCCCGCTTCCGGCCGCGCGCGGACATCATCGCCGTCACGCCCCGCGAGCAGACGGTCCGTCAGCTCGCCAGCAGCTGGGGCGTCATACCCGTGCTCTACCAGCCGACGACCACGCTGTACGTGCCACGCGTCGAACAGGCGCTCACCGCCGCGAAGCAGGCCGGCCTGCTCGAATCGGGCGAGCTGGTCGGCGTCGTCACCGGCGTCACGGCCAGCCGCGGCGCCACCGACACGTTCCGCATCCTGCGAGCCCCATGAGCCGGACTCCCTAGGATGCCGCCATGACGCTCGACGAGTTGGGTGCGGCGGTCGAGCACGGCGAGATCGACACCGTCGTCGTCGCGTTCACCGATCACTACGGCCGCCTGCTCGGCAAGCGCTTCGACGGCAGGTTCTTCCTCGAGTCGATCGCCGACGGCACGCACGCGTGCGACTACCTGCTCACCGTCGACATGGAGATGGAGCCGGTCGCCGGCTACCGGTACGCGAACTGGGAGCTCGGCTACGGCGACTTCCACCTCGTGCCCGACCTGTCGACGCTGCGGCGTGCCGCCTGGATCGACCGGACGGCGCTCGTGCTCTGCGACGTCCACGAGAACGACACGCACGAGCTGACACCGGTCGCGCCGCGCAGCATCCTGCGCCGCCAGATCGACCGCCTCGGCGAGCTGGGGCTCACCGCCAAGGCGGCGTCCGAGCTCGAGTTCTTCATCTACGACGAGAGCTATCGGTCGGCCCACGAGCACGGGTTCGCCGACCTGCGGGCGGCGGGCACGTACATCGAGGACTACCACCTCCTGCAGAGTGCGCGGGTCGAGCCGTACGTCGGGGCGGCCCGTCGAACGTTGTCGGCGTCGGGCATCGCCGTCGAGAACTCGAAGGGCGAGTGGGGTCGCGGCCAGCACGAGTTGAACATCCGCTACGACGACGTGCTCCGCATGGCCGACGCCCACACCGTGATGAAGCACGGGATGAAGGTGCTCGCGGACGCGATGGGCATCAGCGTCACGTTCATGGCCAAACCGCACACCGACGAGGCCGGCAGCAGCAGCCATCTGCATCTCAGCCTGTGGCGCGACGGCGACAACGTGTTCGCCGACGACGATGCCGTGTTCCGGCAGTTCCTCGCCGGCTGGATGGCCCACGTCGACGATGTCATGGTGTGCTACGCCCCCACGGTCAACTCGTACAAGCGGTACGTCGATGCGTCGTGGGCACCGACTCGGGTCGCCTGGTCGCGCGACAACCGGACGGCGGGCTTCCGCGTCGTCGGCGCCGGACCATCGCTCCGGATCGAGAACCGCATCCCCGGCGCCGACTGCAACCCCTACCTCGCCTACGCGGCGTCGATCGCGGCGGGGGTCGCGGGCATCGAGCAGCGGCTCGAACCGGCCGACGAGTTCCGTGGCGACGTCTACCAGGCGGCCGAACTGCCGCGGGTCGCCCGCACGCTCGAACACGCCACCGAGGCGTTCGACGCCAGCACGATGGCACGGTCGGCGTTCGGTGACGACGTCGTCGACCACTACGCCCACTTCCATCGCGTCGAGGTCGACGCCTTCCACACCGCCGTCACCGACTGGGAACGCCGGCGCTACTTCGAGAGGATCTAGATGACCGGCATGTCACGACTCGAGGGCAAGGTCGCCGTGATCACGGGCACGGCCGGCGGGATCGGACGCGCCAGCGCGTTGCGGTTCGCCGAGGAAGGTGCCGCGATCCTCGGCGCCGACGTCTCGGCCGACGCCAACGCCGAGACGGCGCGGCTCGTGCAGGACGCCGGCGGCAAGATGGTCTCGACCACGGTCGACGTCACCGAGA
>JAUHYJ010000119.1 GCA_030425785.1 Acidimicrobiia bacterium
ACGGCGACGGCGATCACGACGAGCAGCGGCGTCACGACGTTGACCACGAAGGCACTCCCCCACCAGAACGACGGGATCACCCACCACCCGGTGAGCAACAGGCCGACCACGAGCGGGCCGAGCGCGCCGCCGGCGCCGGCGAACCCGGCCCAGATCGCGATCGCCTTGCCGCGCTCGTGCGGCGGGAAGATCGCGGTCAGCAGCGAGAGCGTCGCCGGCATCACGAACGCAGCCCCGATGCCCGAGACCGAGCGTGACACGATGACCAGTTCGGGGCTCGACGCCAGCGCACCGATCAGCGAGCCGCCGGCGAACACCACGAGGCCCGCGATCAGGCTGCGCTTGCGCCCGAAGCGATCACCCATGGCGCCGGCCGTCAGGAGCAACCCGGCGAACACGATCGCGTACGAGTCGACGATCCACTGCAGGTCGGTCGCAGTGGCGTCGAGGTCGCGTTGGATGGACGGGAGCGCGACGTTCAGCCCCGAGACCGCCATGACGACCATGACCAGGCTGAGGCACATGACCCCGAGCAGGAACCATCGCCGTGCGTGGATCTCGGGGCGTTCGTGCAGCGGGACGAAGTCGTCGGTCACGCGATCGATGTCGGCCATGGCGGCGCCTCCAGGTGTCGACGGTACGAAACGGTTCCGTTTCGAAGCGAAACGGTAGCGTTTCAGTCCGTCGTGCTCAAGCGCCGGCGCAGTCGCGGCGCCATCGCGACGAGCTCGTCGAACGCCGCCGGATCCTTCAAGGCGCCACGGCTGGCAGCCTCGTCCGGCTCCGCGCCGCGCAGCACCTTCTTGACCGGGAGTTCGAGCTTCTTGCCGCTGAGCGTCGTCGGGATGGCCCGCACCTGCACGACGTGGTCGGGGACGTGGCGCGGCGAGAGCCCGGTCCGAAGTGCCGACCGGATCGTCGCCTGCCGATCGTCGTCGAGCTCACCGGCGTCCTCGGTGAGTGCGACGAACAGGACGAGATCACCGGGGTCGTCGGCATCGTCGGCTTCGAGGTGTACGACGAGGCTGTCGGCGACGCCGGCGACCGACTCGACGACGCGATAGATCTCGGCCGTTCCGACCCGCACGCCACCCCGATTGAGGGTGGCGTCGGAGCGACCGGTGATGACACAGCTGCCCCGGTCGGTGATCGTGATCCAGTCGCCGTGGCGCCACACCCCGGGGAAGTGCTCGAAGTACGCCGCCGCGTAGCGGCTGCCGTCGGCGTCGCCCCAGAAGCCGACGGGCATCGACGGCATCGGCTGCGTCAGCACGAGCTCGCCCTGGCCGTTCACGACGGGATGCCCGTCCTCGTCGAACGCCTCGACGGCGGCACCGAGGTACCGGCAGGGGATCTCGCCTTCCCACACCGGCGTGAGCGGGCTGCCGCCGACGAATGCCGAACAGACGTCGGTGCCGCCCGAGATCGGCGACAGCATGACGTCGGGGTGCACCGCGTCGTAGATCCACCGGAAGGCGTCGGCCGGCAGCGGTGCGCCGGTCGACCCGATCGCCCGCAGCCGGGTGAGGTCGTACCGCTCACCGGGGCGCAGACCCGCCCGCCGGCAGGCCGAGAAGTACGGCGCGCCACCACCGAACCACGTGATCCCCTCGTCGGCGGCGAGGCGCCACAGGGTCTCGGGCCCGTCGTGGTTGGGGTCGCCGTCGAACGTGACGAGTCGGCACCCGACCAGCAGACCGCTGACGACGAAGTTCCACATCATCCAGCCGGTCGTGGTGAACCAGAAGAACGTGTCGTCGTCGCGCAGGTCGCCGTGCAGCCCGATCACCTTGAGGTGCTCGAGCAGGACGCCGCCGTGACCGTGCACGATCGGTTTCGGCAGCCCCGTCGTACCGGACGAGTACAGCACGTACAGCGGATGCTCGGGCGCGACCCGCACGAACGCGAGCTCCTCGTGGTCCGCCAACAGGTCGTCCCACGACACGACGCCGTCGGGGTCGCCGGCATGGTCGCCGTACGGCAGGAACACGGTCGCCGCCAAGGTCGGTAGGCCCGACCGGATCGCGGCCAGCTCGTCGCGGCGCGACACGTCGCGTCGTCCGTACCGGTAGCCGTCGACGGCGAGCAGCACGGTGGGCTCGACCTGCTGGAAGCGATCGAGCACGGCCTGGACGCCGAACTCGGGCGCGCACGACGTCCAGATCGCCCCGAGGCTGCACGCCGCCAGGAACGCGACGATCGTCTCGGGCACGTTCGGCAGGTAGGCGGCGACGCGATCGCCCTCGCCCACCCCGAGCCGCCGGAGCCCGGCTCGGGCCCGGGCGACCTGATCGATCAGATCGTCCCACGTCAGCTCGACGCGGTCGCGCGCCTGGGACACGCCGACGACGGCGACCGCGTCGCCACGGCCGGCGGCCATGCGGCAGACGTGCTCGGCGTAGTTGAGGCGGGCGCCGGTGAACCAGCGGGCGCCCGGCATGCGTGCGTCGCCGGACGGCAGCTCGACCACCTGCGCGTACCCGTCGTCGGACACGATGTCGAAGTGGTCCCAGACCGCCGCCCAGCACTCGGCGAGGCCGTCGCCGACCGACCAGGACCACAGCTCGTCGTAGTCGTCGAACGATCGGCCGGCACGATGCTCGCACTCGTCCATGAATCGCCCGAGGCGCGTCTGCTCGCGAGGGGGCGGCGTCCACAACACCGGCGGTGCTTCCACGGCCCCGAGTCTCCCACGCGGCGTCGCCCACGCGCGATCCGTTCGCCTGTGGCCGCGCACCCGGGTGCGACCTAACGTGGCCACATGGGACAGATGGTCGAATTCGCAAGCAACGGCAACACGGCGCGCGGCTACCTGGCGACGCCCGAGCGCGGCAGCGGCCCGGGCGTCATCGTCGTCCAGGAGTGGTGGGGGCTCGATTCGGGCATCAAGGAGATGGCCGACCGGCTCGCCGCAGCCGGCTTCGTCGCGCTGGCGCCCGACCTCTACCACGGCGAGCTCGCCGGCCACACCGAGATGGACAAGGCGGGCGAGCTGATGCAGTCGCTGCCGCCGGATCGTGCCGGTCGCGACATGAGCGGTGCGGTCGACTACCTGGTGGCGAGCGACGCGACCACCGGTGACGGCATCGGCGTGATGGGGTTCTGCATGGGCGGTCTGCTCACCTTCGTGCTCGCCGCGCTCCGTCCGGACGCGGTCAAGGCGGCGGTGCCGTTCTACGGGTTCCCCCAGGGCGAGGACCAGCCCGACTACTCGGCCATCACCGCCGTCATCCGCGGCCACATGGCCGAACAGGACGACTTCTTCCCGCCTGCGGCGGCCAAGGAGCTCGAGGCCCGCCTCCAGTCGATGGGCGTCGACTGCGAGCTGACCGTGTACGAGGGGTCGGGCCACGCCTTCATGGCGCCGCACAACGCGCTCGGCACGCAGGACCAGGAGCTCTACGACCGGATCTGGCCGCAGGCCACGGGCTTCCTGCACGAACAGCTCGGCTGACGCCACCCGCGGCCCGGCGACGCGTGTGTGTCGAATCCGCGTCGAACATCGTTATTGCGTCCGGAATCCTTCAAGCGAGCGGCGGTGACGTCCGATCTCTCTGGTGACCGCAGCATGAGACCTTCGACCCTGCCTTCCGCGTCGGATCCCGTCCGGGAATCGCCGACCACGCCGGAGTTCTCCCAACGCGTGCTCGAGCAGCTGCCGACGGCGGTGGTCGTGCTCGCTCGAGACGGCACGATCGTGTACGGCAACCGAGCGGCGACTGCGCTCACGGGATGGACGCCCGAACAGTCGATCGGCCTCCAGATCCTCGACCTGATCCACCCCGACGACGTGCCGTGGGCCGTCGGCGCGTTCGCGGACATCGTCGACGAGGCGAGCGAGTTGAGCCGGCGGCTGTCGTGGGCGCCCGTGCGCTTTCGCGTGCGCGGCACCGACGGCGACTACTCGACCGTCGAGGTGACCGGAGCGAACGCGCTCGGTGACCCCGACGTCGACGGCCTCATCTACAGCCTGCGATCATGCCGCGACGACGAGCTCGTCGACGAGATCTTCACGGCCGTCGCGGCGAGTCAGCCGATCGACGCCGCCGTGCCGCCGATCATCCAGCGGCTGCTGCTGCCCCCGCTGCGGTTCGAGGCGGCGGTCTACGAGGTCGACGCGTCCGGCCACGTGCGGTGCGTCGAGTCGAGTCACCCGTCGCTGCGCAACCTCCCGTTCCGGCGCGAGGACGCCGTCCCCTGGGGCGGACTCGACACGGGCCCGGCTCGCGTCGACGTCGCCGCGCTCCCACCGGGTTTGGCATCCGAGGTCGGATCGGCCGGATTCCGCGCTGCCTTCTACGCCGCCTCCCACGCCCCCGATCTCGCCCGGTCGTTGGTGGTCGTGGCGGCGACCCGCGAACCCCACGACGGCGCCAAGGGCCCGATCGACCGGCTGCGTCGCGCCCAGGAATCGCTCGCAACCGTCCTGTTGCGCGCGCACCACGACCGCAGCATCCGCAACGATGCACATCGCGACGACCTGACCGGTCTGCCGAACCGGCTCGCGCTCCACCACCTGCTCGATCGGCTCACGCAGAGCACCGACGACGCGGCGATGCTGTTCGTCGACGTCGACGGCTTCAAGGCGGTCAACGACCAGCACGGTCACCAGTTCGGCGATCGGGTGCTGTCGGCGATCGCC
Source organism: Acidimicrobiia bacterium (assembly GCA_030425785.1). Lineage (GTDB taxonomy): Bacteria > Actinomycetota > Acidimicrobiia > Acidimicrobiales > Ilumatobacteraceae > Ilumatobacter. The sequence goes on from JAUHYJ010000119.1 coordinate 4,643, forward strand.
GGGCGCCTCGAACGAGCGGCGCGACCCCAGGACTTCGTGTGCCGCCTGGGCGGCGACGAGTTCGCCATCGTCCTCACCGACGGCGAGGGTCGCCTGACCGACCACACGGTGCGCACGATGGCCGGCTGTGTCGTGGCCTCGCTCGCCGATCCGATCAGCTTCGACGGCGAGCTCGTGCCGGTCGGCGCGAGTGTCGGGGTGGCCCGGCTCGACGCCGCCCGCGACGTCGACCTGCTCATCGGCCGCGCCGACGGCGCGATGTATCGGGCCAAGCGAGAGGGTGGCGGCCGCTACCACCTCGACCAGACGTCCGCTGCATGACCCGCGGCCCGACCCGGGCACACTGGGCCGATGACCGACGACGCGGCCCCACACCCCGCTGCACACCGATCCGACGATCCGATCGTCGGGTGCATCGACCGCTGGTTCCGGCACACCCGCGGTGAGCTGCCGGGTGGGCTCGACGCGATCCTGCACCCGGACTGCGTCTTCCTCTCCCCGATCGTCTACACACCGCAACGCGGCCGTGACATCACCAAGCTCTACCTGACCGCGGCCGGCAGCACGCTCGCCGATGTCGAGCCCGGCGCGGGCTCGGCCGGGATCTCCGAGTCGAGCAGCTTCCGGTACACGACGATCATCCGCGAAGGCCACCACGCGATGCTCGAGTTCGAGACCGAGATCGAGGGCAAGTACGCGAACGGCGTCGACATCATCACCTGCGACGACGACGGGATGATCACCGAGTTCAAGGTGATGATGCGACCGCTGCAGGCGATCAACGCCGTCCACGCGCAGATGCAGGCGATGCTCGCGCGACTCGAGGGCTGAGCCGGCGCCCGAGGTCAGGCGGCGCCGTCGATGACGCCCGTCAGACCCGTCGGCGCGTGCGGGCCGACCACCAGCTGCTCGACGATGCCGACGCCGCTGCGGTCGCCCCACGTCGCCCGGGACACCGCCTGGACGTGCAGCATCAGCGGGTCGGCGGGGTCGACGTCGGCGAGCACGATCTCGTCGCGCGTCGACTCGTCGTCGCCGACGTACATGCCGTGGCCCCACGTCGGGTGCCGATAGCCGACGCCGACCATCTGGAACTGCAGGAACGGCTCGTAGGTCACCTCGATCTCGTCGCCGCCCCAGAACCCGTGCCGCATCGTCAGCCGGTCGGCCCAGCGGCTGCCGCTGCCCCATTGCACGTCGAAGTCGGCGGATTCGCCCCGCCGGACGCGCCCGGGGTCGAGGGCGGGCTCGCCCTCGACGAGGCGTGGGACGAGCGCGCACGACTGGTGCCATGGTCGCCCGTCCGACTCGTGGTTGACGGCGGCGTGGGTGCACACGTCGTCGAAGACCGTGGGCGTCCACAGCCAGAAGAACTGCGGGATCGACGGCGGTGCGGGGATGCGTTGGCCGACCGGGCGGATCCCCCACGAGCGATCGCGCACGCCGACCACGCCCCGGCCAGGCCCGATCTCGATGCGCCCGCCGTCGACGTCGATCCAGCCCTCCCACCGCCCGAACTGGGTGAGCCGGGTGTAGTCGAACAGCACGCGCCCGTCGACCTGATGGACGAAACGGGGTTCCTCGATCACCGGGGCGATCGCGGTCATCGTGAGCTCGGCCGCGACGCCGTGGCGCCCCTCGACGGTGACGCGGTGGACCCGCATCGGCTCGACCACGTCGACGCGGATGGGGCCGACCTCGGTGAGCAGGCGGTCGTGCGGGCAGGCGCGCGACGCCCGCACGTTGTGCTGCACACCGTCGTGCACGATCGAGAACGCCGCGTCCATCACCTGGCGGTTGGGGTAGACGCCGAACGCGACGGCGAAGAAGACGTCACCCGAGGCGTCGAACCCGTTGAAGAAGAAGCGGTCGTAGACGTTCGGCGACTCCGACGCCGGATGGCTGAACGGCTCGGAGGTCTGGTGGAGCGGGTAGTCGTCGAGTGCGTGGAGCATCGGGGCGTCCTCGGTGTCGTTGCGGTCGTGGGCGGTCAGATCAGGTCGAGGAGGCCGACGTCGACGACCTGCGAAGCGTGCCGAGCGGCCATCGCCATGAACATCTCGTCGCCGCGATCGGTGCGCTCGACGATCTGCGACGCCAGGACGGCCATCAGCAACCCGCCCGCGCTCCCGAGCACGTAGCCGGTCCACGCCGTCGCGTCGTCGAGCCCGATGCCGCGCGCACGCATCGCCGCCGCGTACTCGCCGACGAGCACCCGTTCCTGCGCCCGGCGCAGCTCGCCGACGAGACCGCTCCCGAGCAGGTAGGCGACATCGGCCGGACCGATGCCGATCGACACGGTCTGCCAGTCGACCACGACGACCGCCGGCGCCGTCGGGCCGGCCGCGAACAGGAGGTTGTCGAGCCGGTAGTCGCCGTGGACCACGCACCAGGCACCCGACGCGTCGGCCCACTCGGCCACGGCCGACGCCAGCTGCGGGTACGACGACACGACTCGCCGGGCGATGTCGACGACATCGCCCCCGAGCCGGTCGGCGTAGCGGGCGACGAAGCCCGGCAGCGTGGCGGCGTACATCGTGGCGAGCAGTTCGATGCGCTCCGCGTCCGGGCGGCTGATCCAGTCGCGTTCGATCTCCGCGCCCCACGTCGGCGCGTGCAGGCCGACGATCTCGAGCACCGCCGCACGGGCCTGGTCGACGCTGCAGCCGGCGAGCTGGTCGCCCTGGCACGCATCGCGCAGATCCTCCATCAGGAGCACGAAGTCGTGGACGTCCGGGTCCCACCCGAGGTGGTACAGCCGTGGCGTGCGAACGTCGACGGTCGTCTGCAGCTCGCCATAGAACCCGATCTCGCGCACATAGGTGCCGACCTGGACAGCCGTCGCGCGACTCAGCTCGGACGCCGAGGGGAACTTGCCGACGACCGACACCGGCAGCGAGGTGTCGTCGCGGTCCCAACCGAGCTCGAACCGCACGTTCTCACCCACCTGCCCGGTCCCGATCGACGTCGCCACGACGTCGACGACGTTGGCGTCGGCGGTGACACCGGCGTCGCGGAGGACGCGCGTGAGCAGTGCGGCGTCGACGTCGACGGCGGCAGGGATCGGTGGCGCAGACATCGTCCCACCACCTTGCCACGTCGGGTGATCACATCCGGCCGCCGGCTTGTGACGCACGTCTCAGTGGCAGATCGGGGTCCGCCCGATTGGATGAAACGTGCGTTCGCTTGCGATCGCAAGAACCTGGACCCTACACCCCCCTTCGAGGAGTCCTCCATGTTGCAAGACACCACACTCGGCGGACTGGAGCTGGTCCGCCAGCGCCAGGAAGAGCTGCGACAGCTCGCCGAACGGCCCCGAGCCGGCCGGACGCGCGCCCGCACGCCGCGTCCGCTGCGGCTCCGGCCCGACAACCAGCCGTCGATCATCGTCACCCCGCGCCCTGCCCAGCTCCGCCGGCAGTGGGGCCCCGTCGCCGGGTCCTGAGCCCACCCGCTGACCGATCCGCGATCACGCGGTCGTGCGCGTGTCGTCACCAGCATGCCACTGAACGTGGCCACCAGGCGAGAAATTGCACGGAACGTACCGGAATTCATTGCAGCGACGGGTGCGGACCAGACAGAATCCAGACACGGTTGACCACCCGCCCGCCTGATCGGCGAACGGCAGTGCACGGTGCACTTCCGACCTGGGACGACCTCGATCGCGCGGGCGGGTTCGGTCACCGGCGAGCCGCCGAGGCACGGTGGCCGGTCCGAGGCGACGGCTCGCCGCACCGGACGGTCGCACAGTACGGTCGCCGACGTGCAGGTCGAGACCCATCTCCCCCTCGGCAAGGTCGATCCGGGCATCCGCGAGACCGAGCTCCCGGTCGACGTCGCCGCCGTACATCGTGACGCCGAGACCGTCGAACGGCTCGGCTTCGACGGCCTCGTCCTGACCGAGACCAAAGAGGATCCGTTCGTCGTCATGGCGATGGCCGCCACGACGACCGAACGCATCGACCTGACCACGGCCGTCGCGATCGCGTTCCCCCGCTCGCCCACCGTCACGGCGATGACCGCCTGGACGCTCCAGCGCGCGAGCCGCGGGCGCTTCCGCCTCGGGCTCGGCACCCAGGTGAAAGGGCACATCGAGCGTCGCTACGGCATGCCCTGGTCCGCACCCGGCCCCTGGCTCGAGGACTACGTCGGCGCGGTGAAGGCGGTCTGGACGTGCTGGCAGGAGCGCACCCCGCTCGATTTCCACAGCGACCACTACGACCTGACGTTGATGAACCCACTGTTCGACCCGGGTCCGATCGACTACCCGTTCCCGCCGATCCACCTCGCCGCCGTCAACGCCCACATGGCGCGCCTCGCCGGCCGTCACGCCGACGCGGTGCGCCCCCACCCGATC
>JAUHYJ010000791.1 GCA_030425785.1 Acidimicrobiia bacterium
CGACGCCGCCGAACGATCCGTCGGTCGCACAGGCGCTCCAGGAGTGCTGCGGCAGCGACTGGAACGGCAAGTTCCTCATCAACGCCGAGTTCAACGTGCTCGATTCCGGCCTGCCCGACAACGACCTGATGCTCGAGCTCCATGCCGCGGCCAACGCCGACTTCCCGATCTCGGCCTTCTCGCAGATGGGCTACCTCGTCGGCAAGTTCACCACCGAGGCGCTGCTGCGCATGGGTGAGGACGCCGAGTACACCGTCGAGACGGTGAACGAGGCGATCGGCTCGCTGAACAACGCCGAGTCCGACATGCTGTGCAAGCCCTGGTACTTCTCGAACAACCTCGGGACGGGCAACGTCTCGAACAATGCCGACCGGACCGTCGTCCCCGAGGACGGCAACATGGTGCTGCTCGAGGATTGCTTCGACATCCAGGAGACCGAGAACAACCCGCTGGCGGAGATCCGCGCCGCCGAGGGCTGATCCACCACGTCCACGTGTGAGGGCCGGTCGGCAGTGCCGGCCGGCCCTCAGCGCTTTTCACGGGAACTGATCGATGCCTGACTTCAAACCCTTTCTCGTCATCGGGCTGGCGCTCGGCGGTGTCTACGCCATGAGCGGCGTCGGCCTGGTCGTGCTGTACCGCACGACCGGCGTACTGAATCTGTTCTACGGCGCCGTCGGCGCCCTCGGCTCGCTGACCGCATGGGAGCTCATCAACGAGCACGGCTGGAACCAGTACCTCGCGTTCGGTGCCGCGATCCTGCTCGCCGGTGTGCTCACCTTCCTCTACGGGTGGTTCTTCGGCCCACCGCTCGCCGATCGCGACCCGCTCGTGAAGGCGGCCGCCTCGCTCGGGTTCGCGCTCATCATCCTGGGGTTCATGCAGTGGTACTGGACCGCCGACGTCCGCTCGCTCAAGCTGCCGACCTCCGACTGGCAGTACGTCAACGGCTGGCTCCGCATCAACTGGACCCAGGGCGTCGGGATGCTGTTCCCGATCGCGATCGCGATCATCACCATCGTGTTCCTCAACACCACCAAGGTCGGCACGGGCATGCGAGCCCTCGCCGACAACCGTGACAATGCCGCCCTGCTCGGCATCCCGGTCCGCAAGGTCGAGGCGTTCGCCTGGTTCGGCTCCGGGATCCTGTTCGGCATCTCGGGCCTGCTGCTCGCGAGCCTGGTCTCGATGGAGATCGCCGCACTCACCTTCACCTTGCCCGTCGCCGCCCTCGCCGCGGCGCTGATCGGCCGAGTGCAGTCGCTGACGATCACGGTCATCGCCGCATTCGTGATCGGGTTGATCCAGTCCTGCCTGGGCGCGATGAACTCGCTGGCGCAGTACCGGACCAGCACGCCGTTCGTCGCCGCGATCCTCGTGCTGCTCTACTTCGGATGGCGCGGCGAGACCGAAGGGAGGGTCGCCTGATGTCGATCACCGACGACACGACGCCGACCGGCGAGGCGACGGCACCGTCCGAGTCGGTCGACACCCGGCTGCCGTCGATCATCACGGCGGCGACCCCGTTCCGCATCGCGGCCTTCAGCATCACCGTGCTGGTCGCCCTGTTCGTCGTGCCGTTCGTGTTCGGGTCGTTCTGGACGAAGATCATGATCGAGATGGCGGCGTACTCGCTCGTCACGCTCGGGCTCAACCTGATCGTCGGCCGGGTCGGCATCTACTCGCTGTGCCAGATCCCCCTGGTCGCCGCCGGCGCGTGGTTCACGCTGCGGCTCTACTACCTGTTCGACGGCAACCTCCCGTTCCCGATCCTGTTGCTGGCGGCAGGGCTGCTCACCGGCGTCCTCGGCATCGTCATCGGGTTGCCCGCGTTGCGGCTGAGCGGGTTGTACCTGGCGC
>JAUHYJ010000792.1 GCA_030425785.1 Acidimicrobiia bacterium
GGCCGACGTGGTGGCTCGTGGCGGAAGGTGAAGCCGGTCCACACCCTCGATCTCGTCGTGCTCGCGGCCGAATGGGGTCACGGCCGCCGGCAGGGGTGGTTGTCGAACCTGCATCTCGGTGCGCGTGGCGACGAGGGCTCGTTCGTCATGGTGGGCAAGACGTTCAAGGGCCTCACCGACGAGCTGCTGCGCTGGCAGACCGAGCGCTTCCTCGGGTTGGAGATCGGTCGTGACGGCCACGTGGTCCACGTCGAGCCGGTGCAGGTCGTCGAGATCGCGGTCGACGGCGTCCAGGTGTCGACCCGGTACCCGGGCGGCGTCGCGCTGCGATTCGCGCGTGTCCGCCGGTACCGGCACGACAAGTCGGCGGCGGACGCCGACGCGATCGAGCAGGTGCGGGCTCTCCTGTAACGGGCGCGCACCCCTCCGGTAGGGTCGCACCTCGACATGGCGACGCTGCGATTCAGTTTCGGGACGATGGGGTCGGGGAAGAGCACCCTGGCGCTCCAGATCCACCACAACCTGTCGTCGCGCCACATGTACGGTCTGCTGCTCACCAAGCTCGATCGCGAGGGCCAGCAGGTCACGAGCCGGCTCGGGGTGGCCGCGCCCGCCATCCAGGTGCACGACGAGCTCGACCTCCACGCGCTCGCCGTCGAGAACTGGCCGCTGCACTACATCGTGTGTGACGAGGTGCAGTTCTACTCGCCGGGGCAGTGCGACCAGCTCGCACGGGTCGTCGACGACATGGAGGTCGACGTCTACGCGTTCGGTCTGCTCACCGACTTCCGTGGGCAGCTGTTCGACGGATCCAAGCGGATGCTCGAGATCGCCGACGAGCGCGAGCCGCTCCACGTCGAGGCCCGGTGCTGGTGCGGAGCTCGCGCAACGCACAACGCCCGCGTGGTGAACGACTTCGTCGTCTACGAGGGCGAGACGGTCGTCGTCGGCGACACGGCCGAACCCGGCGCGCAGAAGATGTTCGGCGACACCGTCCGCTACGAGCTGCTGTGCCGGCGCCACTACAACCTCGGCGAACTCGGCGTCTGATCCGACGGGGTGGGTCGTCAGATCTCGTTGCGGCGTTCCATCCACAGGAACGTCGCCCAGCCCGGCAGGATCGGCAGCCAGAACGTCGCCAACCGGAACGTGAGCACGGCCGAGATCGCGACACCGGCTTCGAGGCCGAACCCGGTGAAGCCGGCGATCATCGCCGCTTCGAGCGGGCCGATGCCGCCCGGGGTCGGCGCGATGTTCGCGATCGCTGCGGCACCGAGGTAGCTGGCGCCGATCTCCGCGAACGTGATGCCGCCTCCGAACGCTTCGACCGCGAAGACCGACGCCAAGAGGTAGCTGAGCGTGATGCACGTCGACCCGAACAGCAGCGCGAACACGCGAACAGGGCTTCGTAGGACGCGGCCGCTGTAGCCGGCGGCGGTGCGCAGACCGTCGACGACCGGCATCACGAGTCGCTTGCGCGTGTACGGGATCGCGATCGCGATGCCGAGGAGGACGACGGCGATCGCGGCGACGATCAGCACCGTCCCGAGGCTCGGCAGCGAGAAGCCGCCGATGTCGGCGCCGCCGGCCCACGCGAAGAACCCGACCATCAACGACAGGTGGGTCACGATGCCACCCACCGAGTTCAGCGCGACCGACGCGCTCGCCTCGGCTCCCGTGAGCCCGTTGCGCTGGAGGAATCTGCCGGCGAGGGCCATCCGTCCACTGCCGGCGGGCCCGACGAGCTGCGCGAACGACGAGGCCAGCTGGCTGCGCGCCGATGGCGCCACCGGCATTCGCTGAGCGACGGAACCGAAGAACGAGATCGTCGCGAAGACGTAGTAGATGGCGGCGGCACCG
>JAUHYJ010000793.1 GCA_030425785.1 Acidimicrobiia bacterium
TCAGCAGGCCGACGGGTCGTTCGGTGGTCCCGACGCCGAACGGCACGGGGATCGACGCGTCGCCGTCGATCTCGTCGCAGGTGACGACGACGGTCATGGTGACGATGCCGGGCGCGAGTGCGATGGTGGTGCGGTCGGTGTGGCAGAGCAGCTCGTTGGCTCCGAGCGTCCACACGACCTCGGGCGTCGAGTCGACGGGCAGGTCGGCGACGAGTCGGACGACCTGGTCGAGGACGCCCTGCGCCTGGCGCCGGGTCAGGCTGGCGGGCTTGTCGGTCCGCTCGCCGGGCGCGAGGACGACGCCCGCATCGAGCAAGGCGGTGAGTCGGCCGACGTCGACCAGCCGACCGACCGCTGTGATGCTTCCCAGGTCCAGAACTCCGCGAGCCATGATCCTCCTTGTTCGCCAACCCGTCGCGGTGGCCCGGACGTGATTGAGGAATGGCCTCGTGCGCCGCAGTCCCCCAGCGGCGCCGTTCCTGGCTATCACAGGCGATGTGGGGCGAGCATCCGAATTTCTGGTCCGCAAGTTCACGACGATGTGAACCGCGCCGCGACGCCGTCGGGACCGGTGCGGCGGGCCTCGATCGACCCGTCATGCGCCCGCTCACCAGGTGAGCAGGTACGACTTCTGTGATGTCGCGCGGATAACTCCGCGGCCCGAGCCGAGCGCCGATGCGCGCACTGACCGACGAGTCGGACCGACGGTCAGGCCAGGAGCGGGACGATGGCGGCGTAGGCGGCGATGAGGACGATGCCCTCCCATCGCCGCACGGTGCGCTGGGTGACCATCGCGACCCAGGCGAGGGCCGCCACCCCGATCGCGAGCAGCGGCCCGACGATGGTCAGCCGGTCCCCCTCGACGCCGTTGCCGTCGACGAACCCGACCAGACTGCCGACCGCCAGCGAGTTGAACAGGTTGGAGCCGAGGAGGTTGCCGACGATGAGGTCGGTCTCACGACGACGGGCCGACTGCACGACGGTGACCAGTTCAGGGAGCGAGGTGCCGACCGCGACGAGTGTCGCACCGACGAATCCCTCGGACAGGCCGGCCCGGTCGGCCACGTCGACGGCGCCCGACAGGAGCAGTTGCGCGCCGGCGATCGTGCCGATCAACCCGAGCACCGTTCGGACGACCTCGATCGAGAGCGAGTGGTGCTCGACGTCGGCGAGCTCTTCGGCTTCGGGGCCGAGCGGGTCGGCGTCGGACGAGCGCGAGACGCTCCACATGGCGAACGCGAGGAGGCCGACCAGCACGACGGCCTCCCAGCGTGCGATGCCGCCGCCCTGCAGCACCAGTGCGAAGGCGAGCACGGCGCCGACGGTGAGGGGCGCCTCGCGACGGACGGTCAGCGACGAGACGGAGATCGGGACGATGAGGGCGCCGATGCCGAGCAGCAGCGACACGTTCGCGATGTTCGAGCCGACGATGTTGCCGATGGCGATCTCGGCCTGCCCGTTGGCGGCGGCGAGCGTCGAGACGAGCATCTCCGGGCAGCTCGTGCCGAACCCGATGATCACGACCCCCACGAGCAGCGGGGACACCCGACGGATCAGCGCGACCCGGGCGGCGCCCAGGACGAACTGGTCGGCTGCGAAGGCGAGCAGCACCACACCGGCAACGAGCGACACGAGTGTCACCGCCACGAGCACCATCCTCGGGATCAGGTGCTGCATCGCACCGTGCGTGCAGCTCGCCGGCGAACGCTACCGCTGCCCCAGCGAGCACACACGGTGTCCAGGGGCGGTCACCGCTCGAGCGACAGACAACGACGATGACCAGGGCGGTACCAGGACAATGGGCTGCGTCGACACCGGCGACTACGTCGAGCTCGAAGACCCGCCCAT
>JAUHYJ010000794.1 GCA_030425785.1 Acidimicrobiia bacterium
CGAGCCACGGCGACGCGAGCCTCGCGGCGCTCGACCCCGACTGGGAGCTCGTGGCGGCCGTCCACCACCGCGACGGCCGCTATCGCCTCGACGCCGACGACCTCGACCGCTATCTCATGCCCAAGAAGGCGGCCGACGCCGACCCCGGCCTCATCCGCGAACGCGGCCGCGGGGTGGCGTACACACGTACGGCCTTCGCGTACCTCTTCACACTTTCGGCCGCCCCGGGGAAGGCCGATCGGATCGGTCCGGGATGATCGGGTGAGCGCCCGCCGCGGCGACGAAGCTCGATGGTGAAGGAGGACCCGTGATCGGCACACTCAACCGGGTCGTCGAGCACATCGACGATCACCTCACCGACGACATCGACATCGCGGCGCTCGCCGCGCGGCTCGGCACGACCGAGTACCACGTGCGTCGCATGTTCTCGTCGCTGGCGGGAATGCCGCTGTCGGAATACGTCCGCCGTCGGCGCATGACGGTGGCCGCCGCCGACCTGCTCGGCGACGACGGGATGCTCGACATCGCGGTGCGGTACGGCTACGGCTCGACCGAGGCGTTCACACGGGCGTTCCGGGCCGTGCACGGCATCGGCCCGTCCGACGTGCGCCGCGACGGGGGTCCCCTTCGATCACAGCCGCAGCTCAGGTTCCGCCTGACCGTCGAAGGGAACACCCCCATGGACACCCGTCTCACCGACCGACCCGCCTTCCGCCTCATCGGCCACACCGCCCGCGTCCCGCTGATCCACCACGGCGCGAACCCGCACATCCAGGCGTTCATCGCCGGGCTGCCGGCATCCGAGCATGAGCGCCTGAAGGCGCTCAGCGACACCGAGCCCGCCGGACTGCTTCAGGTGAGCGCCGATGTCGACGCCGACTACACCGAGGGCAGCGAGCTCACATACCTGCACGGCGTCGCGATCGGCGCCGACACGGCGGCCTCCGACGACCTCGACGTGATCGACGTGCCGGCCGGGCAGTGGGCCGTCTTCCGCGTCAGCGGCGCCTACCCCGACTCGCTGCAGGATGCCTGGGCTGCGACGGCCACCGACTGGTTCCCGTCGAACCCGTGGCGACTGCGCCCGGGGCCGTCGATCGTCGTGGTGCTCGACCGCGCGCCCGACTTCACCACCGCGACGTGCGAGCTGTGGCTGCCCGTCGAGCGGGAGTAGCGAGCGCAGCGGCGCCCGGTCAGCTGCGACCCGTCAGCCGCGGTCGACCGGCGACCCGGTGGCAGCGGACTGGACCAGCGCCTCGAGCGTGGCGAGCCGCGCGGCCCGGTCGCCGGTGATCTCGGCGACCGGCACGTCGTCGCCCACGATGTCGGGATCGTCGACCAGGTCGAGAAGGGCGCGATCGGCGGCATCCCGCAGCTCGAGATCCTCTTCCTCGGCGACGACGATCCCGTCGCCGGCCACGAGGGGGAGGACGACGAGCAGATCGACGTATCCGAGCGCTCGCGCGGTGACCCCGTCGGCATCCTCGAAGGCGTCGTCGGGGTGCGCCGCGCGGCCCAGGTCGTGCAACGCGTGCAGGTAGGCGAGGAAGTCGATCGGGCCGCGCTCGGCGATGACGTCGCCCTCGAACTCATCCGAGAGTAGCCGGTCGGCGGCGAGCCGCAACTGTGCGGCGAAGACTCCGGCAGAGGGCTGATCCCACGACTCGTCGAGCAGCTCGAACGGATCGGGCAGCACCGTGAACGACGGATGCCGCGCGGTGAAGTCCGCGATCAGCGTGCTCTTTCCGCTGGCGTGGGTTCCCGACACCACGATGCGCATCGTGGACCCGGCTCAGCCCAGGAACATCGCCGGATCGAACTCGTCGATCGGGATGATGCGGGTGCG
>JAUHYJ010000120.1 GCA_030425785.1 Acidimicrobiia bacterium
GCACTGGCGGGCGTTCGAGACGGTGTTCGAGGTCTACTTCTCGCTCCGCGGGCCGGAGTACAAGCTCGCCGACGGTGACGAGAACGACCTCGACGAGCTCTGGCGCGAGATGCAGGAGGCCCAGGGCGACGCCCAGGGCACCGACGGCGGCGGGTCGATGGACGCGCTCACGCCCGAAGAGATCGCCCAGATGCTCATGCAGGCGCTGCTCAACGGCGATCAGGCGATGATGCGAGCGCTGGCCAAGCAGGCCGTCAAGCGCTTTGCCGGCATGGAGCCGGGGCGTCCGGTCGGCGGCACGTACTACCTGTACCGCACCCTTCGCAACCTCGATCTCGACGGCATGCTCGACCAGCTGATGGAGCAGACCGCCGAGCAGGCCGACGGCGGTGAACTCACGTCGCTCGAGGAACGACTCGAGCGCGACGAGTACGAGCATCGCATCGAGGAGTTCAAGCAGGAGATCGAAGCCGAGATCCGTCGGCGCCTCGTCGCCGACCGGGGCGTCGAGGCGATGGCCAAGACGTTGCGCAAACCGTTGCCCGAAGACGTCGAGTTCATGCATGCCAGCCGCGACGAGATGCAGAGCCTGAAGAAGGCCCTCCAGCCGCTCACCCGCAAGCTGGCCGCCCGCCTCGCCCGGAAGCGCAAGCACGGCCGCAAGGGTCCGCTCGACTTCCGGAGCACGGTCCGCCACTCGCTCAGCTACGGCGGTGTGCCCGCCGAGCCGAAGTTCAAGTACCCGCGTCCCGCCAAGCCCGAGCTCATGGTCGTCGCCGACATCTCCGGCTCCGTGGCCGCGTTCGCGCGGTTCACGCTGATGCTCGTCTATGCGATCCAGGGCCAGTTCAGCAAGGTGCGGTCGTTCGTCTTCATCGACGGCATCGACGAAGTCACCGACTACTTCCGTCAGACCGAGGACATCCAGGAGGCGATCCACCGGGTCAACACCGAGGCCGACGTCGTGTGGGTCGACGGCCACTCCGACTACGGACACGCGTTCGAGGTCTTCTGGGAGCGCTACGGCAAGGACATCGGCCCGAAGACGACCGTGCTGCTGCTCGGCGACGCACGCAACAACTACCACGCGTCGCAGTCGTGGGTGGTCAAGGAGATTCGGCACAAGGCCCGACACGTGTACTGGCTCAACCCCGAGCCGCGTTCGTACTGGAATACGGGCGACTCGATCGTCGGCGAGTACGGCAACCACACCGACGGCGTGTTCGAATGCCGCAACCTGCGCCAGCTCGAGGGATTCGTCGAGAAGCTCGCCTGACGGGTCGTCCCACGAGCCATCCCGCACGGCGCCCTGCGCACGACCCCGCCGGTCAGCTCGAGGGGTTCGTCGAGAAGCTCGCCTGACGGGTCGTCCCACGAGCCATCCCGCGCGACGCCCTGCGCACGACTCCGCCGTCGGGTGCGCGGTCGCTTGATCCTTCTTGATCTTTCTTGGTGTTCGCTTGATCACCGGGGCGTCGATCGACTGGCATGCTGAGCACATGTACCTGGGTACACCCGCTGGGTTGATCGGGGAGCGACCACCTTGCCCCGATCAGCCGAAGGTCCCAGGTCGAGCGACGACGCCCGTCGTGGCGTCGTCGCATGTTGCGGCCTCGTTGCGGTTCCCGCCACCGCGCTGACGGTCGCCGGTTGCACCTCCGCCCTCGCCACCCGCCGGTGATGGGCGGAGGTGCGCCGAGCCTGCCCTCGACGGTGTGACCGGCGATGCTGATGGTGCTGCGGACGGGCCGGTCGGATCGGTCGGCACGACGGCGGCTGTCCCGAGATGCGAAACTGTCCACATGCCGGTCATGGACGTGCTCGTGGTCGAGGACGCGACCGAGTACCAGCAGCTCGTCGGCGCCGTACTGCGCGACGGCGGGCACGGCGTGCGCACTGCCGGATCGATCGCCGAGGCACGGCAGCTGCTCGCGACGAGCTGCCCCGATCTGGTCGTGCTCGATCTGACCTTGCCCGATGGTGACGGGCTCGATCTCTGCCGGGAGATCCGCTCGGTCTCGAACGCGTACATCCTGATGCTGACCGGTCGCGACGACGAGGTCGACAAGGTGGTCGGCTTCCGGCTCGGGGCGGACGACTACGTCACCAAGCCGTTCTCGCCACGCGAGCTCGCAGCGCGCGTCGAGGCGCTCTCGCGCCGACCGCGCGGCACGCAGATCGACTCGGACGTGCGGGTACTCGGTGACCTGATCATCCGACGGCGGGCCCGCGAGGTCGAGTTCGCGGGTCGCCCGGTCGAGCTGACGCGCATCGAGTTCGATCTGCTCGACCAGCTGACCGCGAACCCACAACACGTGATGACGCGCGCCGAGCTGCTCGAGACGGTGTGGGGTGACAACTGGTTCGGCGACGATCACGTCGTCGACGTCCACATCGCGAACCTCCGCAAGAAGCTCGCGGCCGCGAGCGACCGCAAGATCGTGCGGACCGTGCGCGGCGTGGGCTACGGCGTCAACGCCTGATCGTGGTGGCCCCGCTCGGCGCGATGCGGCCGGCAGCGTGGGCGGGGTCGAAGGTGATGTCGATGTCGATCCGGCCGTCACCGTGGTCGCCGACATCGATCGTCCCGTGGTCGACGATGAGCGAGCGCGCCATCGGCAGGACCACGTCGTCGCCGGGGGACGTGCTGCCCGTGAGGGCGACGCGGATCGTCCGCTCGCCGTCGGTGGGGCCGGCGAGGTCGACCGTGATCGTGCCGCCGCGTCCGAGCGCCGTGATCCCGCCGGACAGCACGCAGTACATCACTTGGCGGACGCGTGGGAGCTCGCTGCGTACCGTGACGCCGTCGAGACGGTCGGAGACCGACAGCGAAATCGCGCGCTGTCGTCCCGTCTCGGTGAGGCTGTCGATGAGGCCGTCGACGACGGTGCGCACCTCGACCTCGCGCTGCCCCGACGCGGTGCCGTCCGCCAGTGCGAGGAGGTCGTCGACCATGGCGAGCAGGTTGCGTCCGTGGAACTGGATCTGGAACAGCGCCTCGCGATCGCCGTCGGATCGATGCTCGATCTCGAGCAGCTCGGCGAACCCCAAGATGGCGTGCAAGGGCGTCCGGAACTCGTGGCTGAGGTGCGCGAACACGGCGTCCTTCGATCGCATCGCCTCCTCGGCGCGCTCGGAGGCCCGGCGGACGCTCGACTCGGCGCGTTCGCGAATGAGGACGACGCCGATGACCTGTCCGACGAGCCGGATCGTCTCCACCAGGTGGGCGTCCCACGGCTCGACGGTGTCCCAGTAGTTGAAGCCGATCAGCCCGACCCCCTCGCCCTCGACGACGATCGGCACCTGCAGGACGGCGCGAACACCGAACGCGGCGAACGACGTCTGCTCGGCGCGGGCTTCGGCCCCGAGCGCCATGAGGTCGTGAGCGGCGAACACCTCACCTCGCTGGACGAGCCGGTAGGTGTGGGCGAAGTCGTCCGAGCGCAGGTGCTGGATGGCCGGTTGCTGCGGGACGACGCGGCCGTCGGTCCACTCGTGGACGTTCTCGAAGGTGCCGTCCTCGTGATAGAGCGTCACGTACGCCCGTGGCGCCCCCGCCGATGTCGCGAGCGAGCCGAGTGCCTCGACGATCACGCCGTCGACGTCGCCGCGGCGTGCACCGGCGAGCCGGATCGCCAGGTCCGCGGCCAGGTCGTTCGCTGACGGCATCGACGCATGATGGCAGCTCGGTCGAGTACGCGCGTCCGCACGGCTCGATCATGGTCCGACTTTCGATCAATCTTGACCTGTTCTTGATGTCGGGCGGGCCGCCCGACTCGGGGTCGGGTGTGAGCGGCGGCGATCGCGGCCACGGCGTGCCGAGTCGGGCGCGCCATGATGGTGGGCGTGCTCGAGGACCACATTCCGTGGGCGGACTTGTTCGAGGCGTCGTCGATCCCGATGTCGGTCATCGACCCCCACGGCCGCCAGGTCAGCTGGAACGCGGCATACGAGGAGTTCCTCGGGTACACGTCGACGGAGCTCGCACAGATCGACGTCGGTCAGGTCACCCGGCCCGAGGACGCAGAGTGGACCCGGAGCTACCTGATGCGGCTCCTGAGCGGGGAGGTCGAGCGCTTCGAGACCGACAAGTGGTACGTCCGCAAGGACGGTTCACACGTCAAGGCACACCTGTCGGCGCGCCCCCTGATCGACGAACACGGACGGTGCCAATTCCTCATCGGGACACTGATGCCGATCGACGACGTGAACGCCAGGATCGATGCGTCGGTCGCGCTCCGGTTGCTCGAGTTCACCGGCGACGCGATCACCCTCGTCGACCGCGAGGGCGAGATCGTCTTCACCAAGGCACAGCTGACCGAGCTGGCGGGCTATCCGACGTCGTTCTGGGCCGGCCGGAGGATCTCGGATCTCTTCCCGCCCGGCGAGCTCGAACGGATGCTGGCCGACCATCCGGACTTCCTGTCCACGCCGGGAGCGGAGTTCGTCACCGAGATCGAGCTGCGCGCCGGCGACGGGTCGGCGCACCTGAGCGCGCTCCGTGCCGTCAACTGCATCGACGACCCGCTGCTCGACGGGTACGTGCTCGTCACGCGTGACGTCACCGCTCAGCGCGCCGCGGTCGCCGAGCTGGCGCGGCGTCAACAGACGGCGGAGGCGGTCGCCGATGCCCAGACCCGGCTGCTCGCGACCGTCAGCCACGAGCTGCGCAACCCGTTGCACGCGGTTCGTGGCATCGCCGAGCTCCTCACCGACGAGGAGCTGCCGCCGCGTGCGGCCGATCTGGCGTCGAGCCTCGCCCGGCAGCTCGCCGGGCTGTCACGGGTGACTCAGGACCTGCTCGACGCGGCACGGCTCGACGCCGGCTCGATCGCGATCGAAGCGGTCCCGACCGAGGTCGCGACCCTGGTCGACGACGTGATCGATCTGGGCCGGGCGGCGGCCGGGCCGACGTCGCTCGTCATCTCGCGCCGGGTCGCTCGTGGGGTGCCCGACTGGATCCTCGCCGATCCCGGTCGGCTCCGGCAGGTGCTCACCAATCTCGTGGGCAACGCCGTCAAGTTCACGGAGCAGGGTCTCGTGCAGCTCGTCGTGCGGATCGAGGACTCGGACACCATCGTGTTCTCGGTCGCCGACACCGGGGTCGGCATCCCCATCGACGAGCAGGACGAAGTGCTGCATCCCTTCACGGTCGCCTCGACCGCCGGCGATGCGCGCGGCGCCGGTCTCGGGCTGTCGATCGTGCAGCGCCTGGTCACGGCCATGGACGGCACGATCGCGTTGTCGAGCGAGGTCGGAGCGGGGACGCGCTTCGACGTGCGACTGCCGCTCCGTGCGGCGGCCGCCCCGAGCCTCGACGCGCGGGCGGTCATCCCGAGCGGCGCTCGGGTGCTCGTCGTCGAGGACAATCCGGTCAACCAGCAGCTCGCCCGCAGCCAGCTGGGCCGACTCGGCGTCGACGTCACCGTCGTCGAACGGGGTGAGGACGGCCTCGAGCTGCTGACCACGTCGCCGCCGGGCACCTTCGACGTGGTGTTGATGGACCAGCAGCTCCCCGGCTGGAGCGGCACCGAGACGACCCAGCGGATCCGCCAGTCCGGCGGGCACCTCGCCGAGATGCCGATCGTCGGGATCTCGGCGTCTGCGTCGGCCTCCGATCGCGATCGGTTCCTGACCGCGGGGATGGACGGGTTCGTCCCGAAGCCGGCGTCGCTCGACGACGTGGCCGCCGCGATCGGCGCCGCGTTGGCTCCGAGCCCGGGCGGCGTCGACGGCACCGCCGACACCGACGTCGACGATGATGCGTGTGCCCCGCCGATCGACGACGTCACGGTCGTCGATCTCGACGTGCTCCACCGACTCGGCGCCGAGCTGGGATCGGATGCGGTCGTGCACGGTCTGGTGACGACGTTCCTCGGCGAGTTGGACGAGCGCGTGGACGCGCTCACCGGTGACGATGCGGTGGCCGCCCGACGCGCCGCGCACACGTTGAAGTCGAGCGCGCGGCTGCTCGGTGCGCAGGCGCTCGCCGAGCTCTGCGCGGTGCTCGAATCCGCCGACGCGGCGCCCACCGACCGCAACCGCGAGATCGTGGCGCTCGCGGACGACACACGGCGAGAGTTCCGGCGCTGGCAGGCAGCGGGGGTCCGATGAGCCAGACGTTCGACTCGTCGACGGAGCCCGGGCGATGATGGGCCTGGTCTTCAACATCGCCCAGGACGTGGTCGAGGCGACGTTCGGGCCGGACGTCTGGGATGCGGTCATCGAGACCGCCGGGGTCGACGGCGCCTACACGATGCTCGCGGCCTACCCCGACGACGAGTTCGAGTCGCTCGTGCGGGCTGCCAGCGGGGTGATCGGCATCAGCCAGACCGATGTCCTGGTCATGGTCGGGCGACGCGGCTTCGGCGCACTCCTCGAGCGCCACGCCGATGCGCTCGCCGGCCGACCGGATTGGCGGACGCTGCTCGCCGGTCTCGACGGCGAGATCCATCGCGACGCCCGGAAGGTCTACCCGGAGGGCGAGTTGCCGCGGCTCGACCTCCGACCCGCGCCTGACGGCGCCGTCGCGATCGTCTATCGATCTCGCCGCCGCTGGTGCGATCTCGCCGAGGGGCTCGTGTTGGGGGTGGGCGACTGGTACGACGTCTCGCTCGAGACCCGACACGTCAGCTGCCGCCGTCACGGCGACGAACTCTGCGTCCTGGAGGTGCGCGAGCGATGAACGCGAGTGAACGGGAACGGCAACTCGCGACCCGGCTCGAGCGCGAGCGGAGCGCCCGTCGCCAAGCCGAGGTCATCGCCGAGCGTGGGATGCGTGAGCTCTGGGACGCGAATCGGCTGCTGCAGGACCGCATCGGCGCCCGGACCGAGCAGATCGAACGGGTCTTCGACGGCGCCGAGCGTGCGGTCGGTGCGTGGGCCGACGAGCTCGATGCGGCGGCGACACGCGTGCGCGCCGCCGTCGAGCGCGGCGGCGATCACCATGCGATCCTCGAGGAGGTTCGTCACCTCGACCGCGTCATCGACCTCGGCCGCCGATCGATCGCGACGCGGCACACGGCGGCGTCGCCGAGCGTGGTGGCCGACGAGTTGCTCGCCCGATGGCAGCATCGGGCGGCTCGGCGCGGCCAGCTCCTGACGGTCCTGTCCGACCGGGACGAGGTGACGAGCGGCGATTGGGTCGGCGTCGTCGCCGTGGCCGAGGTCCTCGTCGGGGCGGCCGTGCTCTACGGCGGCCCCGGCGTGCTCGAGGTCGACATCCGAACCGACGAGCCGTCGATCGAGCTGTCCCTGCTCGTGCGGCCGGGGACGACGCCGCCGCGCCCCGGCGGCGAGCGCGACCGCGAGGCCGAGGCGGCTCGTTCGCTCGAGATCGCGCTGGCCGTGGCGCGGCGTCTCGTCGACGGCCCCGACGCCGACGTGCGCGTGACCATCGGCGACGACTGGCATGTCGTGGCGCGGTTCCCGGTCGACTGATGTGGCCGATGCGCGGTGGGGCAGCGGGTGGTCAGTCGTCGTCGCTCGGTGCGAGCAGTCGTGACGCCCGGTCGTAGGTGAGGTAGTTCCACGCCCAGTTCACGAGCACGTTCAGCCGGTTCCGGAACCCCATGAGGTAGACGAGATGGAGGCCGAGCCAGGCCAGCCAGCCGAAACGACCCGCCAGCGTCCAGCCGTTCGGGAACTCGGTGACCGCCTCGTTGCGGCCGATGGTCGCCATCGATCCCTTGTCGGTGTACTCGAACGGCTCGGTGTCCCGGCCGTCGAGCCGTCGACGGATCTGCGCGGCGACGTGCCGGCCGCCCTGGATCGCGGGTTGCGCCACCTGCGGTAACGGGTGGTCCGGATCGATCGCGATGTCGCCGATCGCGAACAGCTCCGGATGGCCGGGGACCGAGAGGTCGGGGCCCACCACGATGCGGCCCTGCCGTCCGAGCTCGATTCCGAGCAGCTCGGCCACCGGAGCGGCTCGGACGCCCGCGGCCCACACGACCGTGTCGGCGGCGAGGCGTCGCCCGTCGTCGAGCTCGACGACGCCCGCGTCGACCTGCCCGACGGCGACCCCGGTCACGACATCGACGCTTCGGTGCCGCAGCGTCGCGGCAGCGCGGTCCCGCAGGTGGTCGGCGAAGCCGGGGAGCACCTGGTCGTCCATCTCGACGACGGTGATCCGGGCCTCGGCCACGGGCAGCTCGGGATAGTCGTGCTCGAGGACCCGGTCGTACAGCTCGCGCAGGCCGCCCGCCATCTCGACGCCGGTGGGTCCGCCGCCGCAGATCACGACGTCGAGCCGGCCCGGCTGCATGCCGTCGATCGCGGCCGACTCGAAGCGGTCGAGGAGGTGGTTCCGGATGGCGACGGCATCGCTCACCGACTTGAGTGGCAAGGCGTGCTCCGCGACGCCGTCGATCCCGAAGTCGTGGCTGACGGTGCCGGCGGCCACGACGAGGGTGTCGTAGGCGAGCGGTTCGCCGCGGTCGGTGCTGACGATGCGCTGCTCGATGTCGATGGCGGTCACCCGTGCGACCCGAACCGCCACCGGTGACCGGCGGAAGATCCCCCGGATCGGATACGCGATGTCGTCGGTGTCGAGCCCGGCCGTCGCCACCTGGTACAGGAGTGGCTGGAAGGTGTGGAAGTTGTGGGCGTCGACCAGGGTGACATCGACGTCCGCGCCCTGCAGGCCGCGAGCGACGCGGATACCGCCGAACCCGGCGCCGATGATGACCACTCGATGTCGCATCCCGATCGAACGTACCGGAACACTGCCGGGTTCGTGCCCAGGCCGGTCGTCAGGGGTCGGTGTCGTCGGTCGGTCCGCGCGGCGGCGTCGGGGCGTAGCGTGGCGGGATGAACGGGATCCGTTTCGCCGTGCGCTACCACCGTGTGAACGCCGTGCTGATGTCGGCACTCGGCCTGGGCCCGTCGCGCAGCGAGGTCGTGGTCGGTGCCGACG
>JAUHYJ010000795.1 GCA_030425785.1 Acidimicrobiia bacterium
GGCCGTCGCGGTGAAGATCGGCGACGGTGCCGGGCGTGCGGTCGGCGTGGTCGCCGCCGCGGCGCTGGCGGCGTGTGGCGTCGAGGTCGACCCGATGTCGATCGGCGACCCGATCCTCGGACACGGTCGCCCGGTTGGCGGCATCCGACCGATCGTCGGTGCGTCGTGATGGCCGGTGCGTCGTGATGGCCGGGGTGTCGTGATGGTCGGTGCGTCGTGATGGTCGGTGCGTCGTGATGGTCGGTGCGTCGTGATGGTCGGTGCGTCGTGATGGTCGGGGTCCCGTGATGGCCGCTCCCGAGTTCCGCCGCCTCGACGAGGTGACCTACGGCGCCGTCGAGCAGGTCACGCCGCTGATCCGGCGCGTCATCGCGGAGAACCCGTCGAAGTTCACCGCCGACGGCACCGGCGCCTACCTCGTCGGCCACGGCGACGTCGTCGTGATCGACCCGGGCCCGGTGCTCGACAGCCACCGGGCCGCGCTGCAGCGTGCCCTCGAGGGCGAACGCGTGCGGGCGATCCTGATCACGCACTGCCACACCGATCACTCGCCGCTCGCCGCGTGGATGCGCGAGGAGTACGACGCGCCGACCTTCGCGTTCGGACCGCACCCGCGCCCCGACCCGGCGCTCGTCCCGCCACCGGAACCCGACGATGCACCCGATTCGGCGACCGACTCGGCGACCGGCGGGTCAGCGGACGAACCGACCGGTGAGATCGTGATCGAGGAGTCCGTCGAGTACGACTTCGAACCCGATGTGCGGGTCGGCGACGGCGAGGTCGTCGTCGACGGCGGCGGATTGACGATGCGCGGCGTGCACACGCCGGGCCACACCTCGAACCACATGTGTTGGACACTCGAGGAGGAGTCGACGCTGTTCTCGGGCGATCACGTCATGGGCTGGAGCACGACGGTCGTGTCGCCACCGGATGGGGACATGGCGGCGTACGTCGACTCGCTCCGGCGGGTGGCCGGACGCGGCGACGCCGTCCTCTGGCCGACGCACGGCCCGTGCCGCGACGACGTCGCGTCGTACGTGGGCGCCCTGATCGACCACCGACTCGCACGGGAGGCGGCCGTCCTCGGCCAGGTCCGCGGCGGTCTCGGCACGGCGCGCGAGATCGTCGAGGTGCTCTACGCCGACGTCCGCCCCGAGCTCCACAAGCCGGCCGCCCGCAGCGTCTGGGGTCACCTCGTCCAGCTCGTCGATGCCGGCCTCGTCGCCGTGGAGGACGGCGGG
Source organism: Acidimicrobiia bacterium (assembly GCA_030425785.1). Taxonomy (GTDB): domain Bacteria; phylum Actinomycetota; class Acidimicrobiia; order Acidimicrobiales; family Ilumatobacteraceae; genus Ilumatobacter. The sequence continues at coordinate 1,242 of JAUHYJ010000795.1, forward strand.
CTGGCGACGCTCGATGCCCGCTACGTCGCGGTCTGACGCCTGGCTCGCCGGTTCGCGACCTTCGGCGCCAGGTTCACGACATCGAGCTCCGCAACCGCGCGACGGCGATCGTGGCCCGGGCCACGTCGGTGAACCGGGTCGTGAGCGGCGAGCACCCGAGTCGGACGACGTCGGGCTCGCGGAAGTCGGCCAGCACGTCGTGGTCGTCGATCATCGCCGGGACGATGCGCCGGGCATCGGGATCGTGGACGCACAGGTGTCCGCCGCGGCGAGCATCGACGCGCGGTGTCGACGTCGGGAGATCGAGCTCGTCGCAGCATTCGATGCCGAACCGTCCGAGCTCGATCGACTTCGCTCGCACCGCGTGGATGCCGGCGTCGGCGGTGACCGAGATGCCGCATTCGGCGGCGACCAACCCGAGGACGTTGGGCGTCCCGACGAGGAGCCGCCCGATGTCGTCGTGGGGCTCGAACGTCGGCCCCATCGCGAACTGGTCGCGATGTGCGAACCAGCCGTGGAACGGTTCGTCGAGCCGGCCGATCAGCTCGCGGTCGACGTAGCTGAACGCCGGTGCACCGGGGCCGCCGTTCAGGA